>JAEUSA010000263.1 GCA_016788945.1 Leptospiraceae bacterium | reverse complement strand
TTTCATGCAATAGAATATGCAAGCGCAGATCATCTTTCGGCGTCACCATAATGCCGATGATGCTGGCAAAACCGAGAGCGCTGACGATGTAAAAAATAATCGATATGCGCTTCTTAAGAATCGAACTGTCGAGTTGAATGGCCATAGACGGCGCTACCAAATTGCGCCGCCTTGGCAAGAAAAAAGATGCGGGTTTTTGGGTTTTTAAGCGTCGCGCAAAACTTCAGATGACGAAATCACCGTCAAAGGTCTGCACATTGCGCACCCGGTAAAACACCTGCAGACCAAGGTTTAATCCTAACGCTTTGCCGGTTTCATATGGTATTTCGGCCTCAACCAGCTGCTGTGTCTTGTCGTCGATCAGGGTCACGCGCGTATAGGGCCCCAATGGCTGTACACCCTCGATTTTGGCGATAAAGTCCGAAGGATATTTCTGCTGCGTGTCGACCTCGATCTCGTGCGGGCGTACGTAGCCCTTGCCCTGTATGCCTTCGATGCGGCCGTGGAACAGATTGACGTTACCCATGAACTGGTAAACAAACGGTGTTTTCGGATTGCGGTAGACCTCATCGGGACTACCCACCTGCTCTACCCTGCCTTTGTTGAGAATCACCACCCGGTCGGCCACTTCGAGCGCTTCTTCTTGATCGTGCGTGACAAAAATGCTGGTGATGTGAATTTCGTCGTGCAGTTTTCTGAGCCAACGCCGCAATTCTTTGCGCACCTGCGCATCGAGCGCCCCGAACGGCTCGTCGAGAAGCAATACCTTAGGCTCGACAGCAAGCGCCCGCGCCAGCGCCACGCGCTGCCGCTGCCCACCCGACAGCTGGTGGGGGTAGCGGTCTTCAAGGTTCGCGAGTTGCACGAGCGACAAGAGCTTCATGACGCGTTCGCGGATTTCTTCTTTAGATGGGCGCAGTTTTCTCTTGCGCACATTGAGACCGAAAGCCACATTGTCGAAGATGGTCATGTGCTTGAACAGGGCATAGTGTTGAAAAACGAAACCGACGTGGCGCTCCTTTGCGCTGAGGGTTTGAACGTCGGTACCATCAAAGCGGATTATTCCCTGATCGGGAAATTCGAGACCGGCAATAATTCTGAGCAGCGTGGTCTTACCACAGCCCGATGGGCCCAAAAGGGCAAGCAGCTCACCGTGTTTTGCTTCAATAGAGACGTTGTCGAGCGCACGGAAATTCTTGAATGTCTTGATAAGATTTTCTACTTGAATTTGCATATTATGCCTCTGCGTTCATTTTTTGCGCAAGCTTTGCTTTGAGCTCCACCGCGGTCTTAACGAGCAGCGTTGCCAGTGCCAGAAAGGCGAGCAGTGACGCGACGGCGAATGCCGCCGTAAAATTATACTCGTTGTAGAGAATTTCGACATGCAACGGCATGGTGTTGGTTTCGCCGCGTATATGACCCGACACCACCGAAACCGCGCCGAATTCACCCATCGCGCGCGCATTACACAGAATCACACCATAGATGAGCCCCCAACGGATATTGGGCAGCGTCACCATAAAAAACATCTTGAGCGGTGAGGCGCCGAGCATCAGTGCCGCTTCTTCTTCGCTTTTGCCCTGCTCTTCCATCAACGGTATCAGCTCGCGCGCGACGAAGGGGAATGTCACAAACACAGTCGCCAGAATGATGCCCGGAATCGCAAAAATGATCTTGATGCCGGCGCTCTGCAGCGCGCCCCCCAGCCAGCCCTGCAAACCGAAAATCAGCACATAAATTAATCCTGAAATTACTGGCGAGATCGCAAATGGCAGATCGATCAGCGAAACGAGAAAACTTTTTCCCCAAAAGTCAAATTTTGCCACCGCGTAGGCGGCGATCACCCCAAAGATCAGATTTAACGGTACTGAGACACCCGCGGCAATCAGCGTGAGTTTAATCGCCTCATAGGTAATAGGGTCAGAGAGTGACTCGAGATAATAGCTCCACCCTTTCGCAAAGGCTTGGGTAAAAATTTCGTATAGCGGCAGCACCAACAGCAGCGTGAGAAATCCGACTGCGAAAGTGATGAACGTGACTTTCAGCCACAGTGGGTCGCTAACATGAGCAGAATTCCTGTTCATGCGGCCCTCCGCACAAAAGCCATCCGTGGCGCTGCGGGCCCGATGAACTTCCTGTTCATGCGGCCCTCCGCACAAAAGCCATCCGTGGCGCTGCGGGCCCGATGAACTTCCTGTTCATGCGACCCTCCGCTTCTGGCGGATTTGCAGATAGTTCAGAATGAGCAGCAGCGCAAACGAAATCATCAGCATCACCGCAGCGACCGCTGTTGCCCCCTGCACATTGTGCTGCTCAAGTTTGGTAATGATGATGAGCGGCGTGATTTCGCTCTTAAACGGAATATTGCCGGCAATAAAAATGACGCTGCCGTATTCACCGAGCGCGCGCGAAAACGCCATAATCGCCCCCGAAAACAGCGCAGGATATAAAGAAGGTAATATGACACGCCAGATGGTCTGCCAGCGCGTCGCGCCGAGACTCGCGGCCGCCTCTTCGATCTCTTTCTCAAAGTCTTCGAGTACCGGCTGCACCGATCGTACGACGAACGGCAGACCAATAAAGGTGAGCGCAATGGTAATACCGATCGGATTATACGCCGCCTTGATACCGAGTTTTGCCAGCGGCGCACCCAAACTGCCGTTCTCGGCGTAGACAGTACACAGCGCAATGCCCGCAACCGCTGTCGGCAGTGCGAACGGCAGGTCGACCAGAGTGTCGAGCAGTCGCCGGCCCCAAAAATCGTATCGCGTCAGCACCCAGGCAATCACAAAACCCGCAACAAGGTTGATGATCGCAGCGACGAGCGCCGTGGTAAAACTCAGCCGCAGCGAAAGCAGAGTGCGTTCAGAAAATGCGTGCTCCGCAAAATCGCTCCAACCGAGCGAAAAACTTTTGGCAAACATCGCCCCGAGCGGAATCAGAACGATAACCGATAGATAGATGACGGTATAGGCAAAGGTAATGCGAAAACCGGGCAGGATAGATTTACTGACGATAGATCTGGTCAAACAGACCTCCGTCGGCAAAGTGTTCTTTGTTGACTTTATCCCAGCCGCCAAAGGCCTTATCGACCGTAATCAGGCGGATTTTTTTTATGTG
>JAEUSA010000333.1 GCA_016788945.1 Leptospiraceae bacterium | reverse complement strand
ATGCACGGCACGGCAAAGCCGCGATCTGGTACTGGCAACAAAAGTACAAAGAAAAGTTTAATTGGCAGATGCTCTTTGCGGCGGAAAAATTAGCCTACGACGAACAAAAAACCGCAAAGTTGTTTGAAGAGACGCGGCGGGGCAATGGTAAATACGATGATCTGCTGCTTGCCGAGTTTGAAGGACAGCCTGTGTATTACCGCGACCTGAGACCGGTTGTTACGGTTTCAGATTACCAACAGTTTCCTGGCTATTCGGGCGCAGCGCTACTGTCAGGACTGCGTGAAGCTCTGAAATCGTTGCTCGAAAAAAAAATCCACGACCGCGTAGTCAAAAATCTTTTCGCCGAAGAAACGGAACTTAAACGGCTGGATCATAATCGTGTAGCGGCCTTATATTTAAAGGTGAGGTATGCAAAAGCAGGCAAAGGCATATATCCAACCCATATGGATAAGATACCTTTAACGCCAATGGAAGTGTATGATCATTTTCACCGGATGCAAAATTCTCTCGCCGATGTCTTATGGGTGAAGGCAGCGTATACCGTTGTTGCTGAAGAAAGTCTGGCCGATGAGCTGAAGACAAAGCTTGATAAAGGCGAAGATTTTGCGCAGTTGGCCGTGAAGTACGGTTCCGAGCCACGTTTCCAAAAAACCGGTGTGCCCCGCGTCATCCAAGGATACAATCGCAAGAGCGGCATTGATGCACGCGAAGGTCGCGATTACTATGATCGCCTGATTCTCGATATGGCCGGCCGCGATGTAACTAAACCCGAGCCGTATCTCGGCAAAGACGGTATTGTTATCGTTCGCATCTACGACGTTTCGCGTGCGCTCGAAAAAATTCAGCTTTCAGAAGTAAACTGGAAGGTCGAAAACGATCTGCGCATCAAATTGCTCAACGCAGTATATGAAGAAGACGTGAGAGACGCACGCAAAAAGCTCAACATAGTTTTTAACGAGCGACTCATACGATCGCTGCAATAAGCTAAGGAAAAAAAAAGCGCCCGAAGGCGCTTTCTTCGCAGGGTATAACCTGTATCAGCGTTTGCTGAACTGAGTTGCCCGGCGTGCCTTATGGAATCCGTATTTTTTACGTTCAACCATACGCGGGTCACGCTTGAGCAGACCTGCTGATTTCAGCTTTGAATGCACGGAGCTGTCTGATTGGTCGATGCTGCGGGCAATGCCGAGAGAGATTGCCTGAGCTTGGCCATTGATGCCGCCGCCATAGACACGTACTTTAACATCAAATTGGCTGGCACGTTCTGATACAATGAGCGGCTGAAGTACTGTTGCCCGCAGATCGGCGCGGGGAAAGTATTCGGCGATGTCACGATCGTTGATGGTCACTTTGCCAGATCCTGGTTTCAGTGCAACGCGTGCGACCGACGTTTTACGGCGGCCGACAAACTGATCTGTGCTCTTGCGCGTACGACGCACTTGCGCGTTGCCTTCGGGCGTTTTTTTCAGGCTCGCCTTTCTTTTCGTCATCGACTCAGCGAGCGACGCAGCAGTTTCGCTCCTGCGGTTGTCTGATCTTTCGTTTTGTTTTTCCATTTATTTACCTTAAACTGCCTTAGGCTGTTGGCCTTTGAGCGCGTGTTCTGCGCCCGGGAATACCCGTACGCGAGTGAGAAGTTTACGACCGTATTTTGTTTTTGGCAGCATGCCCTTTACGGTTAATAATACTGCTTTTTCCGGTTCAACTTCCATCTTCTTCTTGAACGGACGGCTTTTCATGCCGCCGTAATAACGGCTGTGCCACAGGTATTCTTTCTGGTCCGCTTTTTTTCCAGTCAGTTTTACCTGTGATGCATTGATAACCACCACATGGTCACCGACGAGCTGACCTGGCTGGTAATTTGTCTTATTTTTACCCATTAGCAGGGTAGCGATCTGTGTACTGAGACGGCCGAGTATTTTATCTTTTGCATCGACCAAGACCCAGTTATGTGTGAGTTCCGCACGCTTAGGAAAGTGCGTTCTTTGCCCTTTGAGAGAGTCCATCGCGCCAAAAACGGCAAATCAGATACCGCGTCGAGTAAAATGCCTGTGGCCGGCCAACTTCAGAGGTCGATGAGAACAAACGTCACATCGTCCAAAAAGGCTTCGCCTTCGGCGAAATTGCGCAAATCGGTCAATAACCGCTCTTTGACCTCTGCCAGCGGGCGGTCCCGCATCTCTTCGAGTATGGCAATTAACCTGTCTTCTTCGAAGAATTCACCCCTGCGGTTGATGAGCTCTATAACCCCGTCGGTATAGAGGGCCAACCGGGTTTTCGGTTGTAAGTGCTGCATTTCAACCGTAATGGCGGCTGCTTTGCGCACGCCCAATACCCCCCCGGGGGGCTGAATTTTGCGCACGCGCGTCTTGCCTGGTTCTTGTAGGAGCAATGGCAAATGGCCCGCGTTCGCATGCAACAGGCGTTTATTTTTGAAATCCACCAAGGTATAGGCGCAGCTGATGAACGTACGCTCGCCGCGGTCGACCATGACGTCGTTTAGTTCTTTGAGAAGCTTTTCGGGGAATTTTGCCTGTTCGCGCAGATTGTGGAATGCAATCTTCAGCATTGATGCATAGAGCGCGGCGGGTATGCCGTGGCCTGCCACGTCGGCGATGAGTATTGCCACCGAACTCTCATCTTCAACGAAGTCGTAAAAGTCACCGCCAATGCTCCGCGCGGGCATACAAACGGCTTCAATCTTGTAGTTATCACTCTTGGGCTTTGATACGGGGATGATGGATTCCTGAATGCTGCGCGCGATTTCCAGTTCGCGATTGAGTGCTTTATAATTTTCGCGCGCGAGGCTTGCTTCACGCTGTAAGAGCACATTTTTGACGCGCGCAAGAACCTCCGCTCTTTCAAATGGCCGCCGAATCAAATCGTTGACTCCCGCCGAGAAAGCACTGGCTGCGACACCGGCTTGGTTGCTGTCGATGATAAGGATGATCGGCAACAAGCCGATGTCAAAATGCATGCGGATATTCATTGCGAGTTCTATTCCGGAAACATCGGGAAGCAGAACGTCGCAAATGATCAGCGCAAGATCGGGCTCATTCTGCAATAACAGCATGGCCTCGGCTCCGTTCTTTGCGATCATGGTCTGCTTGTTCAGGCTAACCAGCTGTTCTTGTAGCAACCGGCTTTGGCTTGCATGTTCGCTGATAATCAGAATACCCGAATCGCGTTTCGCCACGTTCTCGCCCGGGCGTCCGGGTAGGTCAGCGAATTGTTTCTCGGCGGTTTTACGGTACTCGGTCTTGTGTCGTGCGCTGGAAAGAATGTTGTTCAATGACTCGTTATCGTCATAAGGCAAAGTTATCGTCAGCGCGTGCTGTGATTCAGCGTAGCGCTGATAAAGATAACGACCACCCATGAGCT
>JAEUSA010000089.1 GCA_016788945.1 Leptospiraceae bacterium | reverse complement strand
CGTGAAACTTTTCCCGAAGCAGAATTAACGCTCATCGGGCGCGCATGGGTTACCGATCTGGCGCCAAATGGTTTCACAACGGTTATACCGTTTGCGGGCAAAAATCTGGCGAAGGTGGATTTCCAGCGTCTCAAAGACGGCAAGTTTGATGTCGGCTTCACGCTTTCTCCCAGTTTTCGCTCCGCCTGGCTGCTCTACCGGCTCGGTGTAACCAACCGGCATGGTTTTGCAGCAGACCTGCGCAGCGCGCTACTCACGTTACCGAAGAATAAATTCAGGCACCAGCCCTACAACCGCAGCGAACACCGCGCGCTGGCATACTTACGCCTGCTAGCAGAATACCTTGCGCCCGAAAACCTACCCGAAGATCTGTTCGAAAAATACCGCAACGTCAAACTTACTTCATTGCCGATCGCACCGGTTGAAGACAAGCTGAATCTCAAACGCAAAGGACTGCAGGTGGTTATCTGCCCAGGCAGCACGGCGGCTTCCAAGAAATATCCCGTGGGTCATCTGATTCAGGCAATGGAATTTATCGCTCAAAAAAAACCGGCCGTGCAGTTCTTGCTGCTCGGGGCGAAAATTGACGAGAGCGAATGCGCGGCGATCGAAGCGCATTTTGCCACCGGTAAAATTAAGGTAACGAATTTGTGCGCGAAAACCACACTGCGCGAAGCGCATACACTGATCGCTTGGGCGAAAGTCGCGATCGCCAACGATTCGGGGCTCGCGCACATCACCTCGCTTACCGGCACCGCACTGATTACATTTAATGGCATGGGCAGGCGCAGCGAAACCTCGCCTCTCACCCGTTACAAGAATCTGTTTGATCTGCAGCTTGGCTGTTCACCGTGCTTCCAGCGCGAATGCCCACGCAAAGACCAACCACTCGCCTGCCTCACCGGCATTGCACCGGCGGCTGTCGCCGAAGCAGCGCTACACCGGTTGGGCGCGTAATTTTCATAGAGCAAAAATCGCTTGGCGCCTTAAGACGGCTGAGCCTTCATGCGGTCATGGCTGCCGCACAGAAGCAGATAATCCTGCTGTTATATATCCTGCTCTTGATGGCTCTGCCGTCATGCAAAAAGCCGGTTCAGCCCATCACGGAAAAAGGCCGGCAACTGATGGGCAAAACCTGGACCTATGATACAGAAGCGACACGGCGTACGGTGATGCAGAAGGCACACGACTCTTTGGGCGGCGGAATCAAGAATATCAAAGATATCAGGCTCGGCGGCGATGTGAAAAAAATGGCAGATGCCTTATCGGCGCAGACTCTCACCTTTTGGCCCGACAAAAATGGCCGCGGTATGGCATTCTTGCTTACCGAAGGACAGGGATTACTCATGCAGAAAACCGAAGGCATTGCCACTTGGAACGCCGATGAGACTCTACTGACGCTGACCCCGGACAATAAGCGCAAACCGCTGGTCTATACCGTCAAAGAACTGACCGCCAACAAACTGGTTATTCTGCCTGAAAAAACTGCGACCGAAACTGCCGAAGTTTATTTGCGGTAATTGCAACTGCTTTACGCGCGCTCTCGAAATTTGATTTCCGCGCATGGCAAAACTCGTGCTTATTCGCCACGGCCAGTCGCTGTGGAACCTGCATAACCTTTTCACCGGCTGGGTCGATGTGCCGCTTTCGGCGCAGGGCGTTCAAGAAGCGATCGCTGCGGGCA
>JAEUSA010000318.1 GCA_016788945.1 Leptospiraceae bacterium | reverse complement strand
CCGAACTGGCGAAATCGGGAATGAAACTCACCATTGGCGGTGAACCGACTTTTGTTTCTGCCAGTGACCGGGAAAGCCGGCAATGGAACTATGATGCCTTAGGTGAAGATAAATACCGCATCGCGGATCAACTGCTGTCGCGCTTCTATTCTCTTTATAGCAATGGCGGCATTGTGCTGCGCTCGCAGGGCAAATGGTATCCGGGTGAGCCGCTGCCGCGCTGGTCACTCGACTGTTTCTGGCGGCGCGACGGTGTGCCGCTGTGGAAAGACCCGGCCTTGTTGGGTATCGGTAAACCGGCGGCTAAAAAATTTACTACGCAAGATGCGGAACGTTTCATTGCTCTGCTATCGAAGAAACTCGGTCTGCCGGAGAGCTGCATCTTGCCTGCGTATGAAGATCCCATACATTATGCGCACGCCGAAAGCCGTTTGCCACCTGAATTTAATCCTGAAGTTGCGGGCAATTCATACGATGAAATTGAACGCCGGCGGTTGCTCAAAATTATCGATGCCGGTTTGGGCGCAATCGCCGGTTATGCATTGCCGCTTGCCTACGATGCCGTGAAAAAACACTGGCAGAGCGCCGTGACGGTTTTCCGGCGCGGATTTCTGGCCCTATTACCCGGGGACTCACCGCTCGGGTTGAGGCTGCCGCTCACGGCGATTGCCGAAACATTCGAACCGCTCTACGATCAAGATCCGCTTGCGCGCGAAAAGCATATTGGTGAGCTGCCGCAGCCGCACGGCAAAGTGCGCGAAAAACCGATCCAGACGATGTTGTGCTGTGAAGTGCGTTCGGGTGAACTCTTTATTTTTCTGCCGCCGGTGAATTCGGTCGAAGAATTTATCGCTCTGCTCGCACTGATCGAAAATTCTGCGCGTGAGCTGAATCTCGAGGTCTCGCTCGAAGGTTATGAGCCGCCGCGCGACGCGCGGCTGAATTTTTTCCGCATCACTCCCGATCCCGGTGTTATCGAAGTTAATATGTTTCCTTCGCAGAGTGTTAAGGAGCTGATGCAGAAGACCGAAACGATTTATGCCGAAGCCGAACGCTGCGGTTTGACCACCGATCGTTATATGCTCGACGGCAGGCCTTGTGCGACAGGCGGCGGTAACCACATCACGCTCGGCGCACTGCGCAGCGAAGACAGCCCCTTTTTGCGCCGTGCAGACCTGTTAGCGTCGCTGGTCGCCTACTGGCAGAACCATCCGGCGTTGTCGTATGTGTTCAATGGACTTTATATCGGGCCGACATCGCAGGCCCCCCGTCTCGATGAAGCACGCGACGACAATCTGTACGAAGCCGAAATTGCCCTCAAAGAACTCAGGCTCAATAAACATCCTGCGCCGTGGCTGATCGATCGTATCATGCGCAACGTGCTCTGCGATATGACGGGCAACACCCACCGCACGGAAATTTCGATCGATAAACTGTACGCTCCGGGGTCGGTTACCGGGCGGTTGGGGCTCGTCGAATTGCGCGCATTTGAGATGCCGCCGAACAGCCGCATGAGCATTGTGCAGCAGTTGCTGGTAATCTCACTGCTGCTGATGTTCTGGCGTGAACCCTACCGCGTACCGCTGAAAGATTGGGGCAATGACCTCAGAGACCGCTGGCTGATGCCGCATTTTCTGGACCAAGACCTCGCGGCGATTGTGCGCGATCTGAAAATGGCGCGCATCACTTTTCCTGAGGCGGTTTTTTCTCCGTTTATTGAATTTCGTTTTCCCCTGTATGGCCAGTATCGCTGCGAAGGCATCGAGATAGAATTGCGCATGGCACTGCATCCCTGGAATGTATTGGGCGAAGAGACGGTTTCGGGCAATGTCTCGCGTGCGGTTGACAGCGCCGTCGAGCGGTTGCAGGTGAAGGTGCGCGGATTGCAGACGCAAAAGCATATTATTACCTGTAACGGTTTTGCTCTGCCGTTACGGCTGACCGACGCCGGTGAGCATATCGCCGCAGTCGTATTTAAGGCATGGGCGCCGCCTTTTACTCTGCATCCGACGATTCCGGTGCATGCGCCGCTCAAATTCGGAATTTTCGAGCGTGGTGCCGGGCGTTATGTCGGCGGTTGCAGTTACCACGTGGCGCATCCGGGCGGGCGCAGTTTCGATACGTATCCGGTGAACTCTCTCGAGGCCGAAAGCCGCCGCCTCTCGCGCTTCAGTGAGCAGGCACAGATGCCGCGTACTGATCCCGTGACAGCAATAAATCCGCACTACCCGCATACGCTTGACTTGCGGTATGCCTGAGCAGAGCATGCAGACCACCACGCCCATGCACCCTGAGCAGAATCTGGCGAATCCCCTCGAGAACTACCGCGCCCTGCCGCAGACTTACGACGAGCTTATTGATGAACGGGGTCAGCCGCGCGATAAATATCGGTTTATTCTGAATTCATACCAAGAAATCGGCATGCATGAATTATTGCAGCGCCGTAAAGAGTTGTCGCGCCTATTGCGTGAGAATGGCGTAACCTATAATATTTACGGTAACGACCATGCGAAAGAGAGGTTGTGGTCGCTCGATCTAATGCCTCTGCTCATGGAGAGCGCGGAATTCGGCGTTCTCGAGCGTGGCCTTGTGCAGCGTGGCGAACTCCTCAACGCGTTGTTCAAAGACCTCTACGGTGAGCGCCGCGCGTTACTGGCGAAAGTATTACCGCCCGAAGTCGTGTTCGGGGCTACCGGTTATCTGAGACCCTGCTTTAACCTTTACCGCGAGCGCGAGCGCGAACTGATTTTCTTTTCGAGTGACCTCGCGCGCCGCCGCGACGGCACTTTTGTGGTGATCGGCGACCGTGCGCAGGCACCGTCGGGCACGGGGTATGCGCTGGAAAACCGCATCGCGTTATCGCGCGTTTTTCCGAGTCTGTACCGTGACAGCGAGGTGCACCGCGTCGCCATCTTTTTTCGCACGCTGCGAAAGTCACTGGGCAATTTACCGAAGGGCAGGGGTAACCGCGAGCCATTGGTGGTGTTGCTCACTCCGGGGCCGGAGAATGAAACCTATTTCGAGCACGTATTTCTCGCAGGTTACCTTGGCTTTACTCTCGCGCAGGCGACCGATCTCACGGTGCGCAGTAATCGCGTATACCTGAAGACTGTCGAAGGCCATCAACAGGTCGACGTAATTTTTCGCCGCACCGACGATGTGTTCATGGACCCTCTCGAACTCAGGGGTGATTCATTGCTCGGTATACCCGGGCTCATCGAATCGGTGCGCGCGGGTAATGTAGCTGTGGTAAATCCATTGGGCGCAGCCGTGATTGAAAATCGTTCTTTAAGTGCATATTTTCCTGAACTTTGCCGCTATTATCTCGGTGAAGATCTGATCTTGCCCAATGCCGCCACGTATTATCTTGGCGACCCGGAGCACCGCAAAGCGGTGCTTGCAGACCTGACGCAATTCGTCATCAAACCCGCCTCGCGGCACGTTGTCTCGCAGCACATATACCCCGCGCGCATGAGCAGCGCAGAATTGGGCGACTTCACGGCGAAACTCAAACAGCTGCCGCAGCGCTTCATCGCACAGGAAATTGTTCCCGGGTCGTCGATTCCGGTGTTAGATAACCACGGACATTTTCAATCAGGCAAATGCGTCATCCGCACGTTTCAGGTTGCATCCGATTCGGGATATCAGGTGATGCCGGGTGGCCTCGCGCGCGTCTCAACGCGCACCGACGAACTGATCGTCACCAACCAAAGCGGTGCGGGCAGTAAAGATATCTGGATTCTCGCCTCTGAACCTCAGAAGGATGTCTCTTTGTTGCGCACGATTACGGCCGAAACGCGTATCTCCCGCAAGGCCAGCGGCGGTGTGCCCAGCCGCATCGCCGACAATATTTTCTGGATGGCGCGATACGCCGAAAGGGCCGAGAACCTTTCGCGCCTATTGCGCAACGTCATAACCCGCATCACGCAGATCGAAGATAATAGCGGCAGCGAAGACATTGCGAAGCTGCTGCGGATGGCGACGCATGTTACCGGCGAATATCCCGGTTTTGTCGGCGACGACAGCGCCGAGCTGCTGGCGCACCCGGAAAACGAACTGCAGAGACTCATCTACGACAGTGCGGCGGCCGGCAGTGTGCGGCACAGTGTACTGGCACTGATACGCGCCTCGCGCAGCCTGAGGGATAACCTGTCTGACGATATGAAACGCGTTGTTGCCCAGCTGGAAATTGAACCTTATGCCTCGCGCGTATTTTCGGTGCAATATGCACACCTGCTCGATCTTGTAATCTATCTGTCTTCGATCGCCGGCCTCTCGCAAGAAAATATGAGCCGCGAAGTCGGTTGGCATTTTCTCGAACTTGGCCGCCGCATCGAGCGGGCGGCGTTTTCGATACGCGTACTCAAGTCGTACGCGGCAACGGGAAATTTATTCGACAAATATCTGGTGGAGAACCTGCTCAATATCAATGACATCCGCATTACCTATGCCCGTCGTTACCGCCACCGCATCGAAGCAGATTCGGTACTCGATATTCTGCTCTTTGACGAGTCGAACCCACGCTCGCTGGGTTATCAGCTGACGCGCATCAGAGATGAGGTGCCGGTATTGCCCGGAAAATCGGGTGAAGCGCGGCCGCCGGCGGAAAAAGTCTCGCTGAAGCTGTATACCGCGTATCGAGTGCGGGACATCCGCGATATTTTCAGCAGCGATGAACCGGCGGGGTTGCTGGTGCCGTGGCTCGACGAAATGGCAGCCCTGCTGTCAGAACTCAGCACACAAATTGCTGAAACTTATTTCACCTATGCTGAGGAACAATTCAGCATTGGCGGGGGCAACGGCAATGGCTGAATATTCCGTTACGCACACCACGCGTTATAGCTACAGTGAAAAAGTCAGCCATTGCCAGAATATCGGTTACCTCTCGCCGCAGAGCGATGCACGGCAGACCTGCTCGCCGACCGAAATCAGCGTTGAACCTGCCACCGTCGTGCTCGCAGAGCATACCGATTATTTCGGTAACCGGGTCTGCTACTTTGCCGTTGAAGAACCGCACACAGAACTCGTTGTGACCGGTAGAACACGCGTCACCACGCACGCGGGAGCAGACTTTCGTCAGCAAAACGCGCCTGCCTGGGAGAGTGTCGCCGACGCGCTGCGCAACCCTGCCGATGAGCAAACGCTGTTGGCGAGTGAATTTACTTTGCCATCGCCCTTTGTACCTCTCTCGGCTACATTTGCAGATTATGCGCGCGCCGTATTTACCCCAGGACGCAATATACTGGAGGCGGCGTATGATCTCGCGTGCAAAGTCAGGGAAGATTTTAAATACGAACAAAAAACCACCAGCATTCTCACTCCGCTGAGTGAAGTTTTTGCCCGGCGCACCGGTGTCTGTCAGGATTTCGCGCACTTCTGCGTATCGGCACTGCGCTCCCTCGGCCTTGCCGCGCAGTATGTGAGCGGGTATATTGAAACTTTTCCGCCCGCGGGCAAAGAAAAACTGCGTGGCAGCGATGCGAGCCATGCCTGGTTCGCCGTCTACGTGCCCGGTAGCGGCTGGTTTGATTTCGACCCGACGAATGCGAAAGCCATCTCTGAAGAATTCATCGTCACCGCGCGTGGTCGCGACTTCGGTGATGTTTCACCGCTACGTGGCATTCTGTTCGGCGGTGGAAAACACGTTCTCAAGGTCGAGGTCGACGTCAACCGGCTGTAAGCACGTGTCGATTTAGCGAAAACGGCATAACCCAAAAAATGGCATGAATTTTGCTTGCTATGGAAATCCGCAGCAGCGGCAAAGGGGTGTCTATGCTCATGGAGCGTTATTCAGCAGTTCAGGCGTTTGACGAAATGGTCACGCACGATGGCGGTGTGAGACCCCAGTATGAAAGTCTGGGCTACCGGCTAAAGACGCTCGGCGTGAATGAACTGGTAAAGCGCAAGAGTCGGGCAGAGAAGGCGCTCTTTGCGTCGGGAATCACTTTTACTCTCTATGGCGAAGGTTCGAGCGAAGACCGCATTTTACCGTTCGATATCATTCCGCGCATTATCCGCGCCGAAGAATGGCAGTCACTCGAAGCGGGATTAATACAGCGCACGCTTGCGCTGAACGCATTTCTGGCGGACATCTACGGCAAGCAGCACATCATACGCGATAAAATTATCGCACGCGAGGTTGTCGAATCATCACCCGGTTATTTGCCGCAATGCGCCGAGGTTAAACCCGCACGCGGTATTTACACAAACATATCGGGTACGGACCTCGTGCGCGGCGAAGACGGCGCGTACATGGTGCTCGAAGATAATCTGCGCTGCCCTTCGGGTGTGAGTTATGTGCTCGAGAACCGGGAGGTGATGAAGCAGATTTTTCCCGAACTGTTTGCCAACCTGCGAATCAGGCCGGTTTCGAATTATCCGTTCCGTTTGCGGCAGGCGCTGTCATACCTCAGCGAACGTTCAAACCCGACGATCGCTCTGCTCACGCCCGGCATTTACAATTCGGCATATTTTGAACACTCGTATCTTGCGCAGCAGATGGGAATTTCGCTCGTCGAAAATAAAGACCTGATTGTCGAATCGGACAAGGTCTATATGAAAACCATACGCGGGCTCAAGCAGGTCGACGTGATTTATCGCCGCACCGATGATACATTCCTTGATCCGCAGGTGTTCCGCAAAGATTCATTGCTGGGAGTGCCCGGCATCTTTAAAGCGTATCGCAAGGGCAATGTGGCGATCGCCAATGCGCCCGGCACGGGTGTGGCGGATGACAAAGTGGTCTATGCTTATGTACCCGAAATGATCAAGTATTATCTCGGCGAAGAGGCGATCATCGGCAATGTGCCGACATACCTGTGCTTCCGTGACGATGACCGCCGTTATGTCGTGGAAAACCTGGACAAGATGGTGGTCAAAGCCGCCAATGGAGCGGGTGGTTACGGCATGCTGATCGGTCCGCACGCCAGCCAGAAAGAGCGCGACGAGTTTAAGGAGAAAATACTTACCGACCCGCGCGGCTATATAGCGCAACCCATGATTGCCTTGTCGACCGCGCCGACCATGATCGACCGCAGCGCAGATGGGGAGGGGCGGGTTGACGCCGCGGTGCTCAGCGCCGTTGAGCCGCGACACATCGATCTGAGACCGTACATTGTTTTCGGTAAAGACTGTTATGTGTTGCCGAGCGGCCTGACGCGTGTTGCGCTGAAGAAAGGTTCGCTGGTCGTCAATTCGTCTCAGGGCGGCGGTACCAAAGATACCTGGGTGCTCGATACCTGACTAAGGCTGGCGGCGAGAGTTATCTGATGCACGTCCTCAGCCGCGTTGCCGATTCCATTTACTGGCTCAACCGTTATGTCGAGCGCGTGGAAAATTACGCGCGCCTGATAGAAACCTACCAGCACCTCGCGCTGGAAAACGCCGAAGTGACCGAACGGCTGTGGCTTGCTCTCGTCGAATCGACCGCCGATACTGCGGGGTTTCGTGAAACCTATGCAGAAATACGCCAAGAACACGTGATCGAATACCTGACGTTCAACAGGAAAAATCCTAATTCTATTATTACCTGCCTCTATGCTGCGAAAGAAAATGCGCGTTCGATACGTGAAAAAATCTCGAAAGATATGTGGGAGTCGATCAACGAACTCTACAATGCCGTAGCGGCGGCTGCGCAAGAGGAGCCGGCCGGCGGTGAGGTGCACCACGCGGTGCGCACCAGCTCTTTTTTTCGCGATATCAGACGCAGCTGCCATGCCTTTTACGGCATTTCAGACGGTACGCTCAGCCACGACGAAACCTACTATTTCGCGCAGTTGGGCCGCTCGATTGAACGCGCCGATAAGACGACGCGCATTCTTGATCTGCAGTCTTATTTGTTAGCCGAAGACACTGCACCGGAAAAAGCCGACGCCCATGTCCATCTCGCCCTGGCACTGCTCAAGGCGACAAGCGCGCATGAGATGTTCAATCAGGCCTATGCACGCATCAACACGGCCAATATTCTTGAATTTCTGCTGCTGAGCCGCACCTTTCCGCGCGCGATTATTGCCACCCTGTTGCAGATTGAATACGCCCTGCGCTGCCTCGCCGGCGAACAGAAGGGTTTTTTTATCAATGCGGCGCAAAAGAAGGTGCAGCGACTGCTACTCGAAACAAGGCATATTGACGTGACGAGCCTTACCGGCGCACAGCTCAATGCGTACCTCGATAATTTGCAGGTGCGCCTGAACGAGATCGGCATTGAGATCACCAATACTTACTTTACAGCGGCTTAGGGGCCGAATTGACTTTACACACTGCGGGCAAATTTCAGAATCCTGTAGTGCTTGATACAATGGGCGATTTTATCGATCTTGCACGGCTGGACCCGAATCTGCAGGGCAGCCCGTTCCCGTATTTTCAGCCGATTATTTCGATCGAAGACAAGAAGGTAGTCGGCTATGAAGTGCTGGCGCGTGGTCGTGATGCACTCGGTAACATTACTTCGTTAGGTTATCTGTTCGATAAATTCGCCGATAGCCGTGTCGCCTTTGAACTGGATATCCATATCCGGGAGCTCGCCTTTCAGCAATACAGCACCTCGAGCGTCGCGCAGGGCAAACGCCTCTTTATCAATATTCTCCCGCGCTGGTTGAATTACACCTACCGAGATGATCTCAGCGATGTGATCGATCCGTTGCTGACGCAGGTCGAAAAATTTGGTATCAGCCCGGGTCACATAGTTGTCGAAATTACCGAAGGCGAATATATGCAGCACCCCGACGTGATGACGCGCGCGGTGCATGAACTGAAAAATCATGGTTTCGATATTGCCGTCGATGATTTCGGTGCCGGCTATTCGAACATGAGCCGAATCGGTCAAATGCGGCCAAAATTTATCAAGCTTGATTTGCACCTGATCCGTAAGGGGTTCTCCGATCTGGTCTATAAAGAGATTCTCAACTCGCTGGCGTTTCTGTCAGAAAAGATCGGCGCGATTCTTCTCGTCGAGGGCATCGAGCACGAAGAAGAAATTTACGGTGCGCTCGACATCGGCGCGCGTTACCTGCAGGGGTATTTTCTCGGTTTTCCTGAATCGACCTTTTCAAACCTCGACGAACTGCATCAGATACTGCATGACTACATGCGCGATTTCACGGAGCGCAAGCTGACGCATATGCAGAGCCTGATGTATTTCAAATCGATTACCTCAGAATATTTTGATGTGCATCTGCGTGAACTGTTTTTGCCGGATATCAAAGGCGGCGAAACCTATTTCCGGCCGATTGAGCCGCACAGTTTTCCCGCGTTTCTGCGTGACCATTTGCGGCTCGTATACTTTCTCAACGCGCAGGGGGTGCAGATCAGTCCGAACTACAAACTCGTGCGCGACGACGACGGCTTCCGCTGGCAGATCGAGAGTAACTATATGCAGAAAGACTGGTCATGGCGGCCATATTTTCTCGAATTCATGGCGCGGCGCGAATCAGACGGCAACATGCGCAACTATTCAGAAGTTTACCGCGACATCAAGTCGAGCGAGCCGATAGTGACGCTCGTGCATTCGTACGCTGACAACTGCCTGCTGCGTCTCGACTTTTCCGTCGCGCACATCCATAATCCGCTCTGGCACCGGAAGATCTGATATCGTTCTGAAAAATAGCGTCGCTAACGCGTGTTTTACCGGCTATGCCAGCTAAACTCTCTCGATAAGTGTTAATGGATATCAGAAATCAAATGATTCGCCAACCGCAGTAATGCATACACGCGCCGGGTCAAAATCATGCCGGTGAATTGCCGAAAGCGTATCGCGCTTCGGTTGATCCCAGTCTTCATCGGCAAGGTCATAAGTACCCCAGTGAATACCGAGCATCTTTTTCGCGCCAAGATCGACGAATGCCTGCACTGCTTCTTCGGGTGAAACGTGCACTTCGCGCATGAACCAACGTGGTAAATATGCCCCGATCGGCATCAGCGTCGCGTCGATTGAAGGAAATTCAGCGGCGATTTCAGAAAAATGTGACGAGTAGGCGGTGTCACCGGCAAAGTAGACGTGACGGCCGCTTGCCTCAAAGCGGATCATAAAAGAGGCCCATAATGTTTCGTTGCGGTCGGTCGCTGTTCGTCCGGAGAAATGTTTCGCGGGCAGGCAGATCACCGACATGCCGTCGAGTTCTGCCTCTTGCCACCAGTCCATTTCATAAATGCGCCGGAAGCCGAACGAGCGCAACAGCGGTGCGACGCGCAGCGGGACGAATACGGGCGGCTGTTCGCTGCGCCGGGCAAGCATTCTCAGCGTTTCGCTTTCGGCATGGTCATAGTGGTTGTGTGACAAAATGACCGCATCGATGCGCGGCAGTCGTTCAGGTTCAATGGCGCGTCCACACAGCCGCCTCGGGCCGGCAAAACGTACCGGCGAGACACGGTCGCCGAATACCGGGTCGGTGATCACATTGAGTCCATCGGCCTGTACCAGACACGCGGCGTGGCCAAGCCAAGTGATGCGGGTTTCGTTGCGCGTTATTTCAAAATCTTCGCTCTGCAGCACACGCACCGCGGCGGGTATTCCCCGTTCGCGGGCAGCAATGCCTTTGCGCAAAAGCCAGCCCGCAACATCAAGAGCTTTATGGCGTATATCGCCGCTCAGTGCGTCGAATTTTTCGGCATCCGAATCGGGGTGTGCGCCCCAGATATTGCGAAAGCGACGACCGTTATGGTGGGCAGTGGCAAAGGCGGGTAGGTTACGCAGGTGTGCGCTGAGCGTCTTCACGGCGCACATTCGATATGAGCGAAACCAAGCGTAAATTAAAAGAAGGATTCACCGTCATGTGCTCTCAGGTAGCGCAGCAGCACTAACTTGGCCGCTTCGGAATCTTGAGCCCTCGTCTTTTTTTTGCGCCCAAGCCCTGAGCTGGCCATCAGCTGTTCGGCTTCTTGACTGCTGTAAGATTCGTCGACGAATTCAATCGGCATACCGGGAAGAGTTGCTTCGAGTTCGGCGCGAAACGCGCGTATATTGTGGTGGATTTCACCCTCAACATCGGAAAACGGAAAACCAATGAGAATTTTGCCGATACCCTCATCGCGGCACAACCGCGCGATCACGCTGAGCGGTGCAACTTTGTCTGCCCGTATTGTATCGAGTGCGCGTGCGGTAATGCCGGGAAAATCGGCGACCGCAACTCCGACAAATTTTAATCCGAAATCGATGCAGAGCAGACGCAAGGCTTATTCGCCGTCGAACAGTTTGAGCTGGCCTTGGTCGGTAACTTGTGCGATGTAGGGCAGGTTGCGCATAAAACCCTTGTAGTCCATGCCCGCGCCGACGACAAACTCATCAGACACTTCGAAAGCCCGGTATTTTACGGGATAAACGAGTTTGCCCTGCGCCGCGACGTTCTGCGGTTTGATAAGCAGTGTTGCAATTTCGACCGAAGCGACGCCGCGCCCTTTCAACAGGTCGACCATACATTGGAGCGTAAGCCCCGTATCGATGATGTCTTCGGCGATCAGCACATGTTCACCGTGCGGGTCGTCGGAAAGGTCTTTCAGTATTTTGATATTGCCCGAAGAGACCATAGCCTTGCCATACGAAGAAATCTCCATGAAGTCGATTTTAACCGGCATCTCGATCGAGCGTATCAGGTCGGCCATGAACACAAAGCAGCCGCGCAAGGCGCCGATGACCTTCACATGGTTTTTGCCTGCATAGTCTGCCGTGATCTGGCGGCCGAGTTCTGCGATGCGCTGTTGCAATGCCTCGCGGCTGATCAGCGGCGGTATCGGTTCGTACATATCAGATGCCGGTTTCGCCGACGAGTTTGCCGTAAGTGCGCACGAGGTCGGTGATTGTCAGCACACCGAGTAGTTTATCGCCCTCGATGACAGGGATTGTCCGCTGGCCATAAGCGGTAAAAAGCCGCGCCGCTGAATCGAGGGAATCGGTAGGTTTCAGCGAGTGCAGCAGCGGCTTTTCGATCAGGCTATCGAGTGTGGAACGCAGATAATCCATCTTGTCAGAAAAACTTTCGACATAACTCTTGTGCAGCAAATCGAATGCACTGAGCACCGACCACGGCTTGCCGTTCTTCATGACGATCAGACCGTGAATCTTGCTTTCAATCAGTGTGCGGGCTGCAGTCGCGAGCAGGTCGGTGGCATCGAGCGTAACGACATCTTTGGTCATTACATCACCGACACGGGTGCCGCGAATGCGCGACAGGCGCTGGTGCAGCGAATTCAGCGTCTTTTCTTCGACGGTAGTACTCGGGGCGGGTGTTTCGGTCATGGTGAATTCATCTCCGGTTTTCAGCGGAAAGCGATATTGCGTTTCTCGACTTCTTTATTGAGTTCGTGTTGTATGCGGTAGCGGATATTCTGATTGATCTCTTTGACAAAGCGCGCGTCTTTGATATCTTTTTTGCTGTATTTGCTGAAATCAATTGCGGGTAGAAATTTGATCTTCCATTTGGCCGGAAACGGAATCAGGTTGAGCGGCACGGGGATGCTCGCGCCGATAATTTTTTCGAACCAGTCGATTTTGGCGAGATTGATATTGCTCTCTTCGGCGCCGATAATCGCGGCGGGTACCACGGGGGCCTGCTGCATAATGGCCAGCGGCACAAACCCCGGATTAAACTCCACCATTTTGTACATACTCGACGATACCTTAAAATTGCCCTCGGCCCCCTCGGGAAAAATTACCACAATGTGGCCGTCGCGCAGGTTATTGAGGCCTTCTTTCAGATCGGCGGGAAACACGCCCCAACGGCGACTGAAAGCGGCGGAAAAGCCCGTGCTGAACCAGAAATTGTGCCCCATGACGCGGGGCACGCGGCGGGTGAATTTTTTGAGCGCCATCACCATCATGAACGCGTCGAAACCGAGCGCGTTCGAATGGTTGGGTACCACCAGCATCCGTCCGCGGCCCTTGTGCGGCAGGTTTTCTACACCTTCGACTTCGAGGCGAAAGTAGGAGGCCAGCAAATCAAACAGACCATCGGGCAAAAATTTCAGATTGCGCGCAAGCCACTCAGCGCTGGCCCGCGTCGATTCGTCCGGTTTGGCAAATTTTCCCACCGTTATCAAGGTTGATCTTGTCAGACTCACGTCAAGCAGAATGAGGTCGCTTTTGTGGTTTGCGGTGGAGAAGCGAAATGGATTTCAGCGGTGTGGACGTACTCAAGCTGACCACGTTTTTTGGCAGCATGCTGCTGCTGGTGTTGCCGCTGTGGCCTTTGCAGATGCTTCGCGGTAGGGGTTTTCGCGAACCGTTTCTCGTCTATATCTGTCTGCTGTGGTTTTTGTCATTTTTTACCGGTGGGCTGAATTTTGCCAGTGAAATTTCGCTCGATGGCGTCGTCTACCGTTTCCGTTTGTCGTCGGGAATCTATACGCTGATTTTTGCCGCTTTGCTTCTGGTCTATGTTGCCGAAGGCATCAACGAAGCGCGCAAAGTTATCATGATTTCGATCGGCTGTCAGATTTTTCTGATCGCGTTTCAGGTATTTCTTTATCAGGCGCGGGGTACGTTTCTGAAAGAAGCCGACTCGGCGATTGTCCATCAGGTACTCGAACCGCGCGTCTTCAATATCGGTGTTTCGATCTTCAATACCGTGCTCGATCTGTTCCTCGCGGTGGTGCTGTTTCAGTTTCTGGTGAACCGGCTGAAGCGCGTGCCGCTGAGTATCATCATGTTCAGCGCGCTGTGGGCGACGATGATGCTCGATTCGGTAATTTACGTAGGGCTTACCCGCCCTGGGACATTCAAAAACTTTCTCACCGGGCACATCATCTTCAAAACCTCGCTGCTGGTGATGATGGTTTTTCCGCTCGCGTTTTTTATTCGCCGTTTCCGCAAAGATTCTGACCTCAATTTAAACCGGGGCAGCTTAGATATTTTCAAGAAACTCGAAAACCTCGAAAAAGACCTCGAGAAGGCGCATACCGAACTCAAGGCATATGCACAAAACCTCGAAAAGATGGTGGCCGAGCGCACGAAAGAAATCCGCGCAAAATCAGAGGTGATGGAGCGCGAACTCGAACTTGCCACCGAAGTGCAACAGGCGATGCTGCCTGCCTCTGAGACGCTCGCGAGCATGATGATTGCTTCGCTCTATCGACCCTGCCACGAGGTATCCGGAGATCTCTATGATTACGCCGAGTTGCCCGACGGGCGTGTGTTTATTTTTATCGCCGATATTTCAGGCCACGGTGTACCCAGCGCTCTCGTGGGCGCGATGTGCAAGATGTCGCTCGGCAGTCAGGATTTCTCACGCACCAATGCCGGCGACATACTCAAAAAACTTTCCGAGGCGATGAAAAAGGTAACGACGAGCCATTACCTTACCGGTATCATCATGCTGATTGACCCGCGCCAGCGCACGATTGAATATGCGAACGGCGGCCACGTACCCTGTTTTCTGCAGAGCTCGCAGTCGGCGTTTCTGCCGATGGATGCTACCGGAACCGTGATTGGTTCATTTATTTCAGCGCCTTACGACTTTAAGAAAATTGCCTACCCGCCCGGAACACGGCTCGTGCTGTTCACCGATGGCATCGTCGAACAAAAAAACGCCGCACGCGAAGAATTCGGTCAAGACCGTTTTCAGGCGGCGCTCACCGAACTGCGTGCACAAAAGCCCGCTGTGGTATTGGGTGAGCTTTACCGGCGGGCTACGGATTTTGCCGGTACGGAAAAATTTTCGGACGATGTCACGCTGTTGATTGCCGATTTGCCCTGATATGCTCCGTGCTGTTGTCGATGCCCTGAAAGCCGTCGGCGAAAATGCCGCGTGCAACGCTTTTGCCGTGGTTTTTCTGCTCTCATCGCTGCTTTACCGCGTTGCGCTTGCTACCGCAGTCGTGCTCTCCGAGGCTCCGCCGTTTGGCGTAAAACGCGGCGCGGGGGCGTTTTTCCGGACGCTGTCGGGTCTCGGGCATGATGTGCTTATTCTAGTGATCGCACTATGCTTGCTGGCGTTGGCTTTTCTAATTTTTGCCCGCCACCGCGTTGCTGCGCGGGCAAGACGGTTTCGTATATTTGCCACTCTGCTCATTTTCATTTTTGTGTTCTGGAATACGATGATTACCGGATCGCATTTCAATCTGTTGTTTACCATGAATACCGGCTTTACCTGGGGCATTTTCATGGAGTTTTTTACCATTCTCAGTATCAGGGACTTTTTGCACCTGATGACATTGCGCGATTATGTGACGGTCATTGCCGGCCTCGCGCTGTTTTTTCTGCTGCTGCGCACGCGCCGGCGTTTTTTTACGCCACGCAAAATCGGTTTAATGTGGGCGGGATCACTGCTGATTCTCGCGGCGGGACAATTATCGCCGAAAGGTATTCCCGACGAACTTGTACTGAATCCGCACGAGTTTTTTCTGCGCGATGCCGCACGCTCGATGGTCTCTGCGCGGCGCGATAAACCGGTCAAGTCGGTCATGGGGAATCAGGTTTATCTGAGCAGCGAAGAGTTCTCCGCCGGCAGAAAGCCCGCCGCCAACGAAGCCCTCCGCGCCCGCGTTGAGGCTAACATTGTAGTCGTGATTCTCGAGAGCACCGCGCGCGAGTATATCTTTGACACGACAAAATACGCTGACGGCAAAATGCCGATGCCCTATCTCTATTCGCTGGCAGGCAAATCGTTATACGCGGCAAACCATTTTGCCTCGAATAACAGTTCGCCGCGTTCGATTTTTTCTATCTTTTCGGGCCTTTATGAAAGCCCCGAAACGAGGTTCTATTCGATGGAGCGCAACCTGCGTATTCCGCATCTCGTCGATTTTGTCGGCGCCGGCTATGAACATTTTCTCGTCACACCCGCCGATCTCAACTGGTATTTTCCTAAAGACTGGTTCAAAAACCGTGGGTTCACACGACTCTACGACTACCACGCGCTGAAGCAGGTGACCGAATATAAAGCGGGCCCCACTGCGGTACGCGACGAATTCCAAACCGTCGATGTCTTTCTTGCCACCGCGGCAGAAAGTTCGCGGCCGTTTATCGGTGTATACTACACCTTTGTGGGCCACTGGCCTTACCCCGACTTAAGCGCC
>JAEUSA010000044.1 GCA_016788945.1 Leptospiraceae bacterium | reverse complement strand
TGGCGATTAGCCGGCCCCGCAAGGGGAATACGCGTCGCGGTGTGCGTGATGCGGTTCGTAATTTCAGCCATATCGCCCACGACGTAGATATCTTCGTCTGAGCTTTGCATGAAGTCGTTTACGACGACGCCGCCGGTTTTGCCGATTTCCAAACCAATCTGCTTAGCCAGGCTCGTTTCGGGTTTTACACCGGCCGCGAACACGATGAAGTCTGCATTGAAGGTTGAACCGTCTGAGAGAGTGAGAGCTCCCCCTTTGGCCGCTGACTTGATGGTCGTTTGCGTCAATACTTTGATGCCGTGCGCTTCGAGTTCTTTCTTTGCAAGATTCGAAAACTCGGGATCAAGATTCGGCATCACGCCGGGGGCAAATTCAACGAGCGTGACTTCAAAGTGCTTGTGGCGCAGCGCCTCGGCGACCTCGATGCCAATGAAGCCACCGCCGACAACGGCGACCTGTTTGAATTCGGCCTTTGCCATCTGTTCGATAATGGCATCCATATCTTCGACCCAGCGCAACGAGAAGTGCGGGATATTCTCCACACCTTCCACTGCTGGCTTCATCGGGTCGCCCCCCTGTGACAGAATCAGTTTGTCATAGGGGATTTCATGCGTTTGACCGCCTTGCGTATAAGTGACGATTTTTTTTGCACGATCGACCTGCGTGACTTTTGTGTTAACAAGCGCCTTCACGCGGTACCGGTTCCACAGATCTTGCGGCGTACGTAAGAGCAGAGTTTCGCGCTTCGGGATATCACCCCCGATGTGATAAGGTAAACCGCAGTTGGCAAAAGAGATATAGCCGCTGCCTTCAATCAACGTGATCTCAGCGTTCTCGTCGAGGCGCCGGGCGCGGCCCGCGGCGGTAGCTCCCCCGGCGACACCGCCGACAATGACGATTTTTTTGCTCTCAGCCATATTACCTCCACCCAAACATCGCGCCCATAACAGCGCCATAAATAATTGAGGGTACGGGTCGCGAAGTGATCGCGCACGCACCTGGCGCCCGGATGCCATCCTTGGCAGCGCCAGGCAAGACACCTCCTGTGTTACCGCCAGCCGAACAGCCGATCAGCCGGTAGTAAAGATAACCCACCACCCCGCCACCTGCGATTGAAAGAATAAGTCGAATTGGATCTGCCATATATTTTCCTCACATAGTAAACGTCGCGCGTATAACCGACTGCAAATTTTTCTGAATTTCTGCCGCCGGTTTGTTTTGCCGCACGCACTCATTGAGGTGGATTTCTAAATAAGCCTCAGCCACCTTCCATAATGCATTATTTGCCGCTTTGATCTGCTGTATGTCCGAAAGGCAGTCTGACCCACCTGTCTTCAGGCGCTTCTGCAGACCCTGTAGCTGACCGATAACCCGGCTCAGGCGCATTTGCAGCTTTTCGCGGGCCTCGGCGTCTCCGTCATGTTCCATACTGGGTATGGTATATTATTGGGCGGCCGGCGTCCATTTTTTTATTATATCCGCATTGATACCATAACGCGGTCGTCAACCCGCGCTCTGTTATCGGGAGGATTAATGAAACAAACCAACATTAAAACATTATATCGACTGACACTGCTCAGTTCGGTTGCGGCGCTGACGCTGGTTTCTACTGCGTGCGGAAAAGAAGCAAACTCTAACGTCACGCCGGCGAGCACAGCGCCCGCAGCGGCGAATACCGCGCCGGTCGATCTGAAGGCGTTGCTCGACGGTAAGGCGAAGGTCGTCGACGTGCGCACACCGGGAGAGTTTGCCTCAGGCCATCATCCGCGCGCTGTGAATATTCCGATCGACGAAGTGCAAACACGTCTCAGCGAATTTGGTGATAAATCGAAACCCGTCGTCGTCTACTGTGCGTCTGGCAACCGCAGCGGGCGCGCCAAACAGATTCTGGAAAGCGCCGGCTACAGTCATGTGACCAACGCCGGCGGATTCCGGGATTTGCCACAGTAAAAACTTACAAGTAATTTTGTGAAATCACAAGTCAGGGAAGTTGCTTAGCTGAGCTCAAACTATCGCGAGCAATTGCGGCAACCACCTGACTTGGGTCTTGTGATGCTTTCTGTAAAGTAGTCTTTCCCTCAATGGTGTCGGAAAAACGTTTCGCAATCAAACGCACCAAAACAACACGCAATTGGACCGTTTCGTCTTCGACGCCAAGATACCTGGCAAGCAGCTGGCGTTTTTCATGTGATTCTAAAGCGGAATCCAACTCTCTGTTGAGAGCTTCGCAGGCTGATGCTAAGAGGTTTACCGTTTGAATGTCCCATGTTTCTATGAGTTTAACTGCGGCTATGTTAGCGCGTGTACGGGCGCCGGTATCCTTGAATCTGCTATCGGTCAGGGTCGAAACTATCTGCATTCTTGCACCGCCCGAGGGTTTGCCAATTTTCACGATTGCCTGCATTGCTGTGGCCCTAACCTGATCATGCGGTGAATCCAACAACTTTTCAATCATTGTCATTTTCTTAAACGACGCGGGGCCTATTCGTGCGAACGCATGGAGAGCCTCGGCAATAGTGAAAGGATCATCGTCCTTCAGGAGGGGCTCTATTTTGTCTACGTAAGCCGCCGCATCTGCGACTGCTGCACCGAGCGCGGCAACTGCGGCACCGCGAACTTTCGAGTCTGGATGATGGAGCTCCTCGACGATCCACTGCTCTCCTGAATTCGATGCATTGCCGACCCAACCTATAGTGCGAAGCAAACCGCTTTTCACTTGAGTATTAGAGCTGTTGCGACCGTGCAATATATAAATATCAGTGAATTGTGGATACTTGCGACCGAGTGTTCGCAGTGTCTGCCAAGTTGTAAGCCAGACATTTGGCACTGGATCAGCAAACATCGAAATTATTTCTGGTAGGTATGGCTTTATGCTCGAATCGCTGCGGGCCATGACTTTTACGGCTTTGTCTCGAACATGCCAATCTTTGTCTTTCAAAGCAGAAGTCAGTATTTTGTAATCCTGCTCAGAAAGATTTGCAGACTGTTCAATTTGCGATAGATCTTTCATGATGGCTGTCTTCTCTTCTGCCGGTTGTTTGCGCGTCAGTCCTGCGCAACCCGGTGCCGCAGAAATTCCCATCATCAAAATTCCTAAG
>JAEUSA010000311.1 GCA_016788945.1 Leptospiraceae bacterium | reverse complement strand
AAGAAATTAAATATATCATGTCGCATGCAGAATGCAAAATCTGCATCGTCGAAAACGACGCCACACTCAAAAAGCTCGAAAGCGTCATTAAAGACACGGTCGTTGACACCATCATCGTGTTAGATGCGAAATTCAAAAATACATCCGACAAAATCTTCACGTTGCAGCAGCTGATCGATAAAGGCGCTTCGCTCAGAGATAAGAAGCTTGGCGATCTGAAAAAGCGCAGCGGGGATGTGAAATCCGATGATCTGTTCACGATCATCTACACTTCGGGTACCACGGGCTTGCCGAAGGGGGTCATGCTGTCGCACGGCAACATGGTCTATAATATCAACGAAGTACCAAAGGCGATTGGTCTGAGACCCGACGACAGCATGCTGTCGCTGCTGCCGGTGTGGCACATTTTCGAGCGCGCGGTGGATTACGGAGCGATTGCGAAAGGAATTCCGATCTATTATACCAACGTGCGCGACGTGCGCGATGATTTTGCCAAAGTAAAGCCGACGTTCATGCCTTCGGCGCCCCGCCTGTGGGAGAGCCTCTATCAGGGTATTCAGCAGCGCATTGAAAAATCTGAGCCGGCGCGCAAGATGCTGTTCGAAGGCGCATACAAAGTGACGCATGCGTACAAAAAAGCCGTCGACTATCTTGCTGGTAACGAACTGGCAATGCAGCCTGAGTCAGACTGGGAGCGCATGAGCCGCACGGTCAGTTCGGGCTTTATCGCCGCAAATCTGTTTTTACCCGCGAAACTCGCCGATACCGTGGTGTTCTCAAAAATCCGTGAGGCGATGGGTGGTCGTTTTCGCGGCAGTATTTCGGGTGGTGGCGCGTTACCCGCGCACGTCGACGAATTTTTTAACGTGATCGGTATACCCGTTTACGAAGGTTATGGTATGACCGAGTGTGCGCCGATTATTTCGGTGCGCACCGAAGGCAAAATCGTGCAGGGTAGTGTCGGTTTCGTGCCGAACGGTACCGAAGTTGCGATTCTCAATGACAAGGGTGAAAGGGTAAAAACCGGAGAAAAAGGTGTTATCCATGTGCGCGGCCCGCAGGTGATGAAAGGATATTACAAGAACGCCGAAGCGACAGAAAAGGTGCTCGGCAAAGATGGTTGGCTGAACACCGGCGACCTCGGTTTCTTCAGTTTCAATAATACCCTGTCGATTCGCGGCCGGGCAAAAGAGACTATCGTGCTGTTAGGTGGCGAAAACGTCGAACCGGTGCCGATTGAAAATAAGCTGCTTGAAGACGCGCAGATCAATCAGGTAATTGTCGTCGGTCAGGATAAAAAAACTCTTACGGCGCTCATCTGGCCTAACCTCGAAAAGGTCAAAGAGGTGGCCGGCATTTCGGCTGACGCCAAGTCGGATCTCAACAAGAATAAAGAACTCGTTGACCATTTCGGCAAGATTATCAAGAAACAGGTGTCATCCGAAAACGGTTTTAAAGGTTTCGAGCGTGTGACGGATTTCCGTTTCCTGCCGAAAGCTATGGAGGTTGGCGATGAAATCACCAACCTGTTCAAAATGAAGCGTAATGTTATTGCCGATAAATATGCACAACTGATCGAAAGCATGTATTAACGGGTTAACATGAGACTGCGACCCGCCAAAAAAACGCGAAAGGCGATCAAACGTGCGACGAAACGCGCGCGCCGCGGCTACGTGCGCCCCGATGCCTCGCCTTATACTCTCAAACCTCGTCTGCAACGCGAGGTAATTGAAAAACTCGCGAAGCTGATTGATCAGCAGGGACCAAAGCTCAATACCGATCGTTATACATTGCTGGAAATCGTCGATCGTCTGCTGCGTCGTTACATCCACGTGCCGCGCCCGGCGAGCCTGCGTGCGCATATGGTTTTTTCGATGTTCGTAAGGCCGGGCGGGCGCATCCGTTCGGGTGTCTCGACAGAATGCCATGAATGGCGCGGTTCATATCGGGCGGGTTTTCCCGTCGTGACCACCGTCAATTCGCAGAGCGGTGAAAGGCTCATGGTCGACGCCCGCAAACATATCATACTGAATCCGCCGAATGGCAAAAGACGCAATCTGCGCACGATACCCGAGAACAAGTGCGGCAACGAGCGCTGCGTTAACCCGAAGCACATTACGATGGTGTTATCGAACCCGCTGAGCCATCAGGGGGAAAACCATCCGCGTTCAAAATTCACCGACAAAGACATTGTACGCATGGTGAAAGAGTACAACGCGGGTGCCACGGCGAAACAGATCAGCAAAAAATGGGGAATGATTCTGCCATACGTCGAGCAAATTATGCGCAAAGAGAAGCGCACCGAAGCGACCGCGGGTCTTCGAATTCGCGGCCGGTTCGGCTATCGCTGATTTCGGGCGCAACACCCGCTTTCTCCTCGACAGCGGGTTTTTGATTTTGACTCGAACCTATGGCAGTAAAAATAGGTATTAACGGATTCGGCCGCATCGGCCGTAACGCATTTCGCGCGGCATGGGGCCGCAAAGATGTTGAAATCGTCGCGGTGAACGACCTCACCGACACGGCGACACTCGCGCATCTTCTCAAATACGACAGCGTTTTTGGTGTATGGGACCATGAAGTTTCACACGACAAAGAACATATCATCGTAGATGGTAAAAAAATCCACGCTACAGCGATCGCAAAACTCGAAGAGCAAAAATGGGGTGCGTTTGGCTGCGAAATCGTCATCGAATCTACCGGCCGTTTCACCGACGCAACGCATGCGCGCACGCACATCGACAAAGGCGGAGCAAAACAGGTAATTATTTCGGCACCGGCCACCAACGAAGACGGCACATTCGTGATCGGCGTGAATGAAAAGAATTTCGACAAAGCGAAGCACAAGGTTATCTCGAATGCTTCGTGCACGACCAACTGCCTCGCGCCGGTAGCGAAGGTTCTCGTCGAAAACTTCGGCATCAAAAAAGGCCTGATGACCACGATACACAGCTATACCAATGACCAGCAGATTCTCGACCTGCCGCACAAAGACCTGCGCCGCGCGCGCGCTGCTGCGCTCAATATGATACCCACCTCGACCGGTGCGGCGAAGGCGCTCTCGCTTGTGATTCCCGAGCTCAAGGGCAAACTCGACGGTATTTCTATTCGCGTGCCTACGCCCGATGTGTCGGTGGTCGACGTGACCGTCGAAACAGAGAAGCCCACAACCAAAGAAGCGGTCAACGCCGCGCTCAAGGCGGCGGCTGAAGGCCCGCTCAAGGGTATTCTCGGTTATACCGATCTGCCGCTTGTCTCTAACGACTTCAAAGGAAATCCGCTTTCGTCAATCGTCGACGGGCAGATGACTGCGGTCATTCAGGACAACATGGTCCGCGTGCTGACTTGGTATGATAACGAGTGGGGTTATTCAACCCGTGTTATTGACCTCGCTGCCCTGATCAGCAAGTAACTTCGCTACGCAGTCGCGGCGCACACGCGCCGCGGCAGCGAGTCTCTCTATCCTACGGCTTCTTCTAAGAGTTCCACGACGTTTTTCAGTACCTTGATG
>JAEUSA010000014.1 GCA_016788945.1 Leptospiraceae bacterium | reverse complement strand
CCCACGTCAAAAGTCTGCGCGATGCGGATTTACCCATGCTCGAAGAGAGTCGCCGTGAAATGGGAGAAACCGTTTTTTCACGCTGCCGCTACGTGGTTGAAGAGAACATCCGCCTGCTGAGAGGCGTCGGGTTTCTTAAGGCCGGCGACTTTACCGCGTTCGGCAAAGAGATGTTTGCCAGCCACGCGGGCCTGCGCCACCTGTACTCGGTCAGCTGCGACGAACTCGACCATTTAGTCGATACCGCGGCACAGCTGCCGGGCACCGCCGGCGCGCGCATGATGGGCGGCGGTTTCGGCGGCTGTACGATCAATCTCGTCAGCGAAACCGCACGCGAGACAGTCATCGCGCGCTGCAGCGAATCATTCGAAAAAAAATTCGGGCATAAACCATTGGTCTATGACGTCGTCATCAGCGACGGCGCACGCCGGCTGAGTTAACTAAGCCGCTGAGCAATTGCCTGAGCCGGAAGCGGCGGCGAGAAGAAATACCCTTGTGCCTGCTGGCAACCCATGTCTGCAAGCATCCGGGCCTGCTGCAAAGTTTCGACGCCTTCGGCAATCACACCAATGCCGAGCGCATGGGCGAGTTCGACCACAGCTTTACATATGCGCTCGCTTTCTTGGCGCACACCAAGCCCTTTGACAAAGGAACGGTCAATCTTGAGTGCTGCGGGTTTATACTCCTGCAGGTATTGCAGGCTCGAATAGCCGGTGCCGAAGTCGTCGAGCAAGATACTGAAACCGCGCGCGACACATTCCTGAATCCAGCTGTTGACGGTATCTGACTGGAAAAGATTTCTCTCTAGCATTTCGAGTTTGATGTTTGCCGCAGGTATGCCGCGGTTCGCGACCTGCTCACTGAGAAAAGGCAGAAACGCTTGGTTCTCCATTTGCCGGCGTGCGAGATTAAAGCTCAGGGTTACATCGGCATTACAAGTTTCGCGGAATAACAGATAATCCCTGAGCCCGGCATCGATCACCCAGTTGCCGATCGGAATAATCAGCGAAGTGGTCTCGGCGAGCGGCATGAAGGCAGCGGGCATAATTTCACCGCGCGCGGGTGACTTCCAGCGGATGAGCGCTTCGAGCCCCGCAATCTTCTGCGTTTTCAGTTCATGAATCGGTTGGTAGAGCAGGTGAAACTCATTGTTCTCCATCGCCGCCTTTAGTTCTGCTTCGGTTCTGATCAATTGAATCGCTTCGTCGATTTTCCGCTGTGAGAAATCCACCGCCGAGGCTGAGGATACCTCACGGGCATACGGACCATACCGTGCGCGCGAGCGTTCGACTTCAGAACGAAAATGGCGCATCACGACAAAGAGCACCATGCGCAGAATCGGATCAGAATCGCTCAGACGTTCGTCGACTTGTTGCTGCGTGACGACGGTGAGTATGGTATCGGTAATGGCAGTGGCCGATGCCGACCGCGGCTGACGGTCGACAAGGGCTAACTCGCCAAACAGCGCACCGCCGTGCAATTGGTTGAGAATACTTTTTTCGCCATTGATCGTCGTCCAAATTTCTACTTCGCCCTCTTCGATGATGAAGGCGATATCTTGCCGTTCACCTTCGCTGAAGATGTTTTCACCCGCTTTATATACCCGTCGGATACGATTCGGCATAGTTCAGGAACCGGGCATGGAGACACTTCGCTCGGCCGGCGTAAACCCCCTTTCAGAATTTCCGTTTACGCTGCGACCGGCGCCACCAGTATTCCGGATGTACGCGCGCATTACGGGTGTTGGCTCCTATATTCCGGCACGACGGGTGTCGAACACCGAACTCGAAAAGATAATTCCCACGAATGACGCATGGATCAGGGAAAACATCGGTGTGGTGACACGTTCGGCCATCGCACCGGGTGAAACCACAGCCGACATGGGAAGCAAAGCCGCTGCGGCAGCCCTTGCACAGGCCAAACGCGACGACATCGGGCTGGTTATTTGCGCGACAAATTCCCCCGACACTCTGTATCCGGCGACTGCCTGCCGCATCGCGCACAATCTCGGTCTGGGTTTGGTACCGGGTTATGACCTGCAAGCGGGTTGTACGGGATTTTTATACGCTCTGGCGCAGGCGAAACCATACGTCGAAACCTCGCGCAAATCGGTGCTCGTTATCGGCAGCGACGCGCTTTCCACCGGATTCCTCTGGCATGATGACGAGGCGACAAACCAACCGAGCGGCGATCGCAACGCAGTACTCTTCGGTGACGGTGCCGGTGCCGTGGTACTTTCACCCGACGATAGGGCGGGCATACTCGCCGTGGAAACCGGCGCCGAGTATTCTGAAGGCATCGTACTCAGAACACCCTATAACTCCGCTCTCAATTCACCCTTAAAGCAACTCGAGAACCATAGCGCAAGCGCGCAGGGGGATTATCATACCAAAATGAACGGGCGTGCCATTATGAAACTTTCGCTCACGCATGTGCCGCGTGCAATGGATGCCGTGCTCAGGCAGGCAGGTCTCAACGCACGCGATGTCTCAGTATTTCTGCCACACCAGACAAACAAGCATGTGATTAGCAAACTCGCCGACCAAATAGGCTATCCGGTTGAAAATATTCCCGATATTTTGTCTCAATACGGTTCGCTCTCAACTGCGGTAATTCCCGTTTCGCTCGATATGGCACAACAAGCGGGCCAGTTGGTGCCGAATGCTGCGGTGCTGATGACCGCCTATGGAGCGGGCTTCACCTTCGGCGCAATGGTGATGCGGTGGTGAGAGCCGGAGCAAATACCGGTTTACGGTACCGGGCAATATTCATTCGTACAACCCCATGAACCCGGTCTCGGAGGGATCAGGCAACCGCAAGCCGCGGGTGCTTATCGTCGATGATTCTGAGGTAGAAAGCCTCTACCTCGAGGCATTGCTGTCAGAAGAATTTGAACCGATCAGGGCGCGCAATCTGATCGATTTTTGGGCGCATATGGCCGAAGAACCGCCCGATCTGATTCTCATGGACATCATGCTCAAAGAGATCTCGGGCTTTGAACTCACACAACAACTCAAACGGAATTCTGAGTACGAAATGATACCGGTGATATTCGTAACCTCTCTCGAAAGCGCCGATGATATCGAACGTGGTTTCGAAGTCGGCGGTCACGACTATGTGACTAAACCGGTCATGCAGCGCGAACTCAAGGCCCGCATGCGCGCCGCTTTGCGTCTGAAACATCTCGAGCAAGACCTGCGGCTGCGTTCGGTCACCGACTATCTGACGGGCGCCTACAACCGCCGCTACTTTTTCGAAGCGGTTGAGTCGAACCTCAGCTATGCGCAACGCATGCACCGCAATTTATGCCTTGCCATGCTCGATATCGATTTTTTCAAAAAGGTCAACGACGAACACGGCCACGAAGCAGGCGACACAGTACTGCAACATTTTACGCAGACGGTGCGCAGCCAGATCAGAAAATATGACATCCTCGCGAGATTCGGCGGCGAAGAGTTCGTCATACAGTTTTTCGACTGTTCCATCGCCAAAAGCCTCGATCTGCTGCAGCGCATCCGCGCGTCCTTGATCGAACACCCCTGCGTCATCGCGGGCAAACGCATCGATTATACATTCAGCGCCGGGCTGGTTTCAATCGAAGAGGCACCCGCAGAAAACCTGATCGAAGGCCTCGTTGAACTTTCGGATAAGCGTTTATACCTCGCCAAGAACAGCGGTCGTAATAAAGTCGTCGCAACAGATTCCCCGTAGGTATTGCCTCACCGAAGAGCTGCACGGCGGTTCGCAACTTTCCCTTTTCGTCCTGTCTATGATATGATAACGTTCTGCCGGCATGCGCGATATTATACGCTTGGCGAAAGGTTCAATCATCTTTACGGTCGTGGTCACTGGTTTTACCGGCATGCTGATGGCGCGCCGCTGGGTACCATCATTGTGGGAATGTACTTGGGTTCTGGTTTCACTCACGCTGTCGTCGGGCTCATCGGCAATCATGAACAACCTGCTCGACTATGAAATGGACAAAAACATGCGGCGCACCCTGTGGCGCTCTGAAGCGATCGACCGCCTCGGCAAACGCACCCTGTGGACACTTTCGCTCACAATGTCTGCGCTTTCGTTTGTCCCATTGATCTATTATGGCCGGCTGTGGGCCGCAGTGCTCACCGCCTTGGCAATCGCCTCGTACGCCATCTGGTACACGCTTTATCTCAAGCGCCGCGGCCCGTTCGGTGCGATCGTCGGCGGCCTGCCGGGCGCGTTACCGGTACTCATCGGCGCGTACGGAATTTCTGACCGTTTCGCTCCCGACGTCTGGCTGCTTTTTGCGTTTATGATGTTGTGGCAGCCGGCACACTTTTGGGCACTGACGCTCAAAATTCAGGGAGAATATGAAAAGGGCGGGGTGCCCGTGCTGCCGCTCGTTTATGGTAATGCGTATACGCAGCTTTATATTCTCATTTATGGCCTTTCGCTGCCGCCACTGGCGCTTGCTGTCGGCCTCTCGGCTGGTTATAGTCTCGTCTACCTGATCGGTAGTGGATTTGCCTCTATATACTATGTCATACGCACGGTTCGCGGCATCTACCGCGAAGAACATTATGGCAGGGCTTTTTTCGCTTCGATTATCTATATGCTGGTCGTGATGATTCTGCTCAACGTCGACATTCTGATTTCGCGTTTTCACCAACACGGGTATTAACCCGTGGCCATCTTCCATGGATGACTGGAAACAAATAATTCTACAGAACCTCAACGAACCGCAACAGCAGGCGGTGCAATCGGTCTACGGGCCGCTCTTGATTCTGGCGGGCGCCGGTTCGGGAAAAACGCGCACGATTATCCATCGCATGGCATGGCTGATCCATGTGGAAAAAATTCCGGCTTATAAAATTGCCGCGGTTACCTTTACGAACAAAGCTGCGGCAGAAATGCGCACACGGCTTATGAATACCGCGGGGCCGATCGCTGCAGAAAGCACGGTGCGTACGTTCCACTCGCTGGGGCTCTACCTTTTGCGCCGCAACGCACAGGCCCTCGAATACCCGGAGAACTTTTCGATCTGGGACGACAGCGACCAGCAGCAAGCGTTGTCGCAAATTCTCGAAAAATTCGATGGCAAATATAACAAAACACAGTATCGCTATTTCGCCAACACGATATCCTCCTTTAAAGACAAACTTATTCTGCCGGCGAATCTCCCCGAGCATATCGACCTCGACGAGTACGAATTCGGCGACATGCTGCAAGAAGTGTTTCAGCTTTATGAGGTGAAGAAATCCGCCTCGTTCGCCGTCGATTTCGCCGACCTGATTTCCATGCCCTGCCATCTGTTCGACAAATACCCCGAGTTGCTCGAACGCTGGCAGAACCGCTATCCGTTCTGGCTGATCGACGAATACCAGGACACCAACTTTGCACAATACCGCTTTGTGCAGCACGTCGCCTCGCGCGATCGCAACCTGTGTGTTGTGGGTGATGACGACCAGGCGATTTATGGCTGGCGTGGGGCGGATGTCAAAAATATACTCGATTTTTCGGCCGACTTCAAAGATGCCACCGTGATCAAACTCGAAGAGAACTACCGCTCGACGAAGGCCATTCTTGACATCGCCAACGAAGTGATTCAGCACAACTTTGAACGCATGCCGAAAAAACTCTTCACCGAACGGCAGGGTGGTGAGGTGCCGATGGTGTACACGACCGCCGACGACGTACAAGAAGCCGCCAAAGTCGTCAGTCTCGTCAGGCAGGCTTTGCTTGACATACCCGCACACGAGGTCGCCGTTCTCTACCGCACCAACTCGCAATCGCGCCTGATCGAAGAAGCGATGTTATCGGCCAAAATTCCTTACCGCGTTTACGGCGGTTTGTCGTTCTTCGCCCGTAAGGAGATCAAAGATACGCTCGCTTACTTCAGGCTGATTGTGAACAGCAAGGACGAAGCCGCATTTGCCCGCATCATCAACACGCCGCCGCGGGGTATCGGCGACAAATCGGTCGAGAAAATATTTGCCTCGCGGGAAACGAATATGCAGGCCGATTTTATTGATCTGCTTTCTGACCCGTCGCTGAATCCGCTCAGCGGCAAAGCCAAAGACGCGTCTATTCAGCTCGCGCGGGACATTCTCGACCTACGCCGCAAGGCCGAGGCGAAATCTGACCTGGGGTTCTTCATCGACGAACTACTCGAAAAAACCGGGCTCGCAAAACTTTATGAAGAAGAAGACCGGCTATTGGGCTCCGGCCGCATGGAGTATATCGGCGAACTGAGAAATTCGCTGTTGAACTACCAGCGCCAGACGGATAACGCGACGCTCGGCGATTATCTGCAGCAGATTTCGCTCATCACTACGACTGCGCCGCATGAAGAAGGCGAAGGTGCACAATCAGTGAGCCTCATGACCGTGCACAATGCCAAAGGTCTTGAATTCCATACAGTGATTATTGCCGGCTTTGAGAAAAATCTTTTCCCGCACTACCTCGCTGAACGCGACGGTGATATCAGCGAAGAGCGGCGCCTGTTTTACGTTGCGGTGACGCGCGCAAAGACGCGACTGTTTTTTACCAACGCCGAGCGGCGCATGGCACAGGGGTTCTATGAAGCCTCGCGTATTTCGCCGTTTCTGCAAGAAATCCCGCATGAACTTTTGCGTTTCGAAAAGAGCAACACGTTCAACCGACCACCGGCTGGTGTCCGGCAGTCGTTTATTCCCCGCTCGCCGGCCCCCGCACCGGCCGCGCCGAAAGCCAAAATGGATTTCGGCGCAGGTTTTACACCGCAGGCAAAAGGGGGAGCCTACACAAACGGCGACAAAGTAGAACACTCTAATTTCGGCAAGGGCCGGGTTCTCAGGGTCGAAGGCGAAGGCGACTCGGCTCGCATCCACATCTTTTTCGACGACGGTAAGACCCGCAAGTTTTTGTTGAAGTTCACAGCGCTCAAGAAGCTGTGACGCATGGACGTTGCGAGTAAATTATCTTCGGCGCAGGGTGAACGCGGCGAAGCTGCGAATATTGCGCTGGCAAAGGAGATTTGCAAGACGGGAGATGAGACGGCGCTGACCGTGCTTTTCCATCTGCTTGAAAACGGGAAACCGAAAATTCAGAGCGACTGCATTAAGGTGCTCTATGAAATCGGCGCCGAACGCCCGGAACTCATCGCCGGTCATTCTGCGGTTTTTCTGCGTCTGGTCAGCAGCAAGAATAACCGCCTGCAATGGGGTGCAATGACAGCGCTCGACTATATCACGCCGCTGCAGCCGCAGATTATCGCAAAGAATCTGCGCACAATTGTTGCAGCCGCCGATAAAGGTTCGGTTATTACGCGCGACCACGCGGTCGGTGTTCTCGTGAAGCTGGCAAAGATCGGCCGCAACTATACTAAATGTATGCCGATGATTTTTTCGCAGCTCAAAAAATGTCCCGACAACCAACTGCCGGCTTATGCCGAACTAACAGCTCCGGCAATTGCAAAGAAAGACCGCTTGGCATTTATCGCATTGCTCAAAGCACGCAGCCGCAAATTCAAGAAAACTTCGCAGCAAAGGCGGATGGAGAAATTGCTGAAAGCATTTTCGTAGAGAAGCTGCGCCTGCCGTACGAGCGAGCGGTGTATTGAACCGCAAAGGTCTCTCCCTCGAGAGCTTGTCGAACCGTGGCGAGTCTGCATTTTATCCTATGAAATCCACCCCGCTCTTCGACGAACACAAGAAACTAAACGCCAAGTTCACCGAATTTGCCGGCTATAATATGCCGGTGTCGTACGGCGCCGTGAAAGATGAGGTGGTGGCGGTGCGCGAACGCGCCGGCATGTTCGACGTCTCGCATATGCTGCCGATTTCGCTCAAGGCCGATTCGCGGGATAAACTGGTACAGGGTCTGAACCGCATCTGTGTACGAGCGACCGACAAACTCAAAGCCGGCAAAGCACAGTACAACGCGCTCTACAACGAAAACGCGGGGCTCGTCGACGATATTACGATATCCGCCATTTCCGACACTCACTGGATGATTGTAGCCAACGCCGGCAACCGTGATGCGGATGTCGCACACCTGAGAAAACATGCCGCAGATTTCATCAACATCGAACCTTGGGAGAATTATACTCTGATTGCCATTCAGGGTCCGAAGGCAGTCGAACATGTGGCAAAACACTTTGCGGATCTCGACTCGCAATATTATTATGAGGCCCGGTTGCCAAAGGCAAAAACTTTTATCGCCCGTATGGGATATACCGGAGAAGACGGCTTTGAGATTGCCTGCGACACAGCCGAGGGCATTCAACTGTGGCAGGCGCTGCAAGCTTCGGGTGTATTGCCCTGCGGCCTCGCGGCCCGTGATGTGCTGCGCCTCGAAGCGCTGATGCCGCTCTACGGTCACGAACTCTCCACTACCTTGCGCCCTCAAGAATCAGGCATTGCGTTCATCTACAACGACCACGACTGCATCGCCCCCCGCGAAAAACGCGAAAAACCCGTCGCTGAAATTACCTGCGGTTTTCATATGACCAGCGAAGGTGTGCCACGCCAAGGTTATGCCATCGTCAAGGCTGACGGCACGCGCGTCGGCGAAGTGACGAGTGGTACTTTCTCATTTACCAAAAACTATGGCATGGGTATGATGCGGATTTCCATAGCTGCAAAATCTGAGCCACTTTTCGTCGAAATCCGCGGTGATAAGAAACCGGTGGCAATTTTGGATAAATCACCGATTTCAGGCAGCGTGAGAAAACGACCGAAAGCGTGATGGAAACACCCCACTCCCGGGCACAAAATCTCATCAAAGAATTCGTTGAATTCTCGGAAAAATTCGGCGCGCAAATTCCTCTGGCAATACCCAAGGGCACGCTCAAAACCATCGACCATTACCGCGATACCTATTTCAAATACCTCAAAGATTCGGAGTTCAAATCGAATATCTGCTATATGCTGCAGCTGATCGAGTACCAGTTATGGCAGTACAAACTGTTCAAGCCGCAGTTTTCTCTTGAGAGCGCGCTGTTTTTTCAGCTGCTGGTCACGCAGGGTATTGTCATCGAGGCCGTCGTTTTTGCACTGATTGCCGACCCGCTTGTCGTCACCGACGCCAGCGACCGGTCGAAAGGCAGCAGTACGGCAGAGCACGCAAACTTATTGAAGCTGATTCGTCGGCGTACATTCGCCGCGCATGTGCAACAATTGCGCGCGATGCAGATCGTCAGCGATGAAATCTGTAACAGACTCGATACGTTTCGCGAAGAAATTCGCAATCTCGTACACCTGCAAAACTGGGAAGGCAGGCTTTACCGGCAATTGCCGCTCGCCGACTTCAGCCGCCAGCTCAAAGAGTTTGACCGCTTATTGCTCGATATGAACGCACAAATTTCAGCGGTGCATACGCTGACTGATCTTCTCGCGTACTATAGTCTCGATGGTCGACGGTTGCGCGGCAATGTTAAATACCTCAACCAGCGCAGCGGCAAGGGTCAGATCGAAGCCAAGGCTTCGCATGACTACATCCCTTTTTTCGCCGACGCGGTGAACAAAGCCCCGCGGCGCGGCGACTCGGTAACATTCACGCTGACCATCACCGAACATGGCGTTCGTGCAACAGATATCCAGCCGGGATAATCAATCGGTAGGCTGGTTTGTCAGCGACTGGCTGAGCTTTTCGACAATGCGGATTAACTGCACAGAGAGAACCCCCTGTGTGCTCTGCAGCAGCTCGCCGAGATCTTTGTAGGGTACGCGTATGGCTAATAGGCTTTTTTTCTGATGCTGCAGCAATGATTGCTGTTTCTTCTTTTTCTTCACGAGGCTTTGGATCATATCGATAATTTGCGGCGGCACTGCGGTTGAAAAGTAGTCTTCAGTCCAGCTTTCGCGTTTCTTTTCAATATCAGGGTTTTCTCGGAAAAAATTCTCCACTCGGGTCTCGAGCACGGAGATGCCCTGAAAATTTGCAGTCAATTTTTCTTCGAGGTCGCGAACTTCTACCGAACGCTCGTGCGCAACTTTCTTGAGTTCTTGCAAACGGGAAAGTATTTCAGCGGTGGGTTTTTTGTGCAGCTCGCAGAGATAATCCAACTCCTCATTGTCGAGCTCAAAATACCAAGCATACGCAAGCTTAAATAACACACGTTGGGGCATCGCCAAAGAAACCAGAGATGCATTAAACTGTTCAAACAGCGTTTCTTCAAACAGGTTCTGGTCGCGTGTGTCAGATACTGATTCGATCGCATCGACCATTTTCCCCGAGGCATCAGATTTTAAATAGGTCGTAAAACGCAGCTTGTCTTTTTGCGAACGCAGAAAGTCGATAGTCAGGTTGCGCAAAACGGCATAAAACCAGGTGGTAAATTTTGCCTTACCCTGAAAGCTGGAAATCTTACGGCCATCGCGCAAATGCTCGAAGGCATAGAGGTAAAATTCACTCGCCTCATCTTCGTTAAACCGGAACATACGAATCGGAAAGTTATAGATGTCGTCGGAAAAT
>JAEUSA010000431.1 GCA_016788945.1 Leptospiraceae bacterium | reverse complement strand
CCTTGGTTTTGGGCTCTACGGCTACCGAGATAACCGGTGCCGGGAAGTTCATTTTTTCGAGAATTGCCGGACTATCTTCCATACACAGCGTGTCGCCGGTTGTGGTGTCTTTGAGACCTACAGCCGCGGCGATTTCGCCGGTTGCCACTTCTTCGATATCTTCGCGCGAATTTGCGTGCATCAGCACGAGGCGACCGATACGTTCTTTGTTATTCTTTGTGCTATTGAGAATATATGATCCCTTTTTCAGGGTACCTGAATAGACGCGGAAATAGGTCAGCTTGCCGATATATGGGTCGGCCATAATTTTAAACGCGAGTGCCGCAAACGGCTCTTTGTCGTCGGCTTTGCGCAGCAGTGCCGGCTCTTCGCTTGCATCTTGGTCGAGCGTAAACGCCTTCACGGGAGGAATATCCAGAGGGCTCGGCAGGTATGCAACGACCGCATCGAGCAGAGTCTGTACGCCCTTGTTCTTGAACGCTGATCCGCACAATACCGGGAATATTTTCATAGAGATCGTGCCTTCGCGCAGACCCGAAATGATATCTTCTTTCGACAGGGTACCCGATTCGAGGTATTTTTCCGTCAGCGCATCGTTGACTTCAGCAACTGCAGATACGAGAATATTATGGTATTCTTCAGCCTGTGCTTTCATGTCGTCCGGAATCGGTTTGCGCTCGAATTTAGCACCAAGCTCTTCCCCAGACCAGACCACGGCTTCCATCTCAACGAGATCGATAACGCCGACGAAGCTCGATTCAACACCGATCGGCAGCTGAATGCAGACGGCATTTGCACCGAGACGGTCTTTCATCATGGCCACCGCACGGAAAAAGTCCGCGCCCATGCGGTCGATTTTGTTTACAAAACAAAGGCGCGGTACGCGGTAGCGGTCAGCCTGGCGCCATACGGTTTCTGTTTGCGGCTCAACGCCGGCAACACCGTCGTAGCAGGTAACCGCGCCGTCGAGTACGCGCAAGCTGCGCTCAACTTCGACGGTAAAGTCAACGTGCCCCGGCGTATCGATGATGTTGATCTGTATCTGTTCGCCCGCTGCGTCTTTCCAAAAGCATGTCGTCGCCGCTGAGGTAATGGTAATACCACGCTCGCGCTCCTGCTCCATCCAGTCCATCGTCGCCGCACCTTCGTGCACCTCGCCGATCTTATGTGATTTCCCTGTATAGTAGAGAATACGCTCCGTCGTGGTGGTTTTCCCGGCGTCGATGTGCGCCATGATACCGATGTTGCGTAACTGTTTGAGACTTACTTTGCGTGCCATTGTATTCCTTGGATTGTTAAATCAAAACGCGCTTGCGCGCGTCTTGTTACCATGCATAGTGTGAGAATGCGCGGTTAGCTTCAGCCATCCGCTTGACTTCTTCTTTCTTCTTGATAGCGCCACCGTTGTTGTTAATGGCATCCATTATTTCATTAGCCAGTTTATCTGACAGAGTTTTTCCCGAACGCTCGCGCGCTGCGCTCACCAGCCAGCGAATGGCAAGTGATTGTTTGCGCGCCGGGTACACTTCTACGGGAACCTGATACGTTACGCCACCTACGCGGCGCGATTTAACTTCAACCTGAGGCTTGATGTTTTCAATTGCCTTGTTAAATTGTTCGATGCCTGCAACACCGGTTTTTTCCTGCACGCGCGTCAGCGCATCATAAAACAAACCTGCTGCGGTTGATTTTTTACCGTCGAGCATCATCGAATTGATAAATTTCTGCACCAGCGTGCTGCCATGCACACCATCCGGCTTAATGTCGCGGACGTGGCTTTTGGTTCTGCGTCTTGCCATTGTTCCTCTCTAAAAATTATGCCTTCGGTCTTTTCGTACCGTATTTCGAACGTGCTTTGCGGCGCTTTTCTACACCGAGTGTATCGAGCGAGCCGCGCACGATGTGGTAGCGTACACCGGGAAGGTCTTTCACCCTGCCGCCGCGCACCAGCACAACCGAGTGTTCTTGCAGGTTATGCCCTTCACCCGGAATATATGCTGTGACCTCGACGCCGTTGACGAGGCGCACACGCGCTACTTTGCGCAGAGCCGAGTTCGGTTTCTTCGGCGTCGCCGTCATGACGCGCGTACAAACTCCGCGCTTTTGCGGATTCGCCCTCAGCGCCGGTGATTTGGTCTTCGAGACCATTTTTTCCCGGCCGAACCGGATCAATTGATTAATAGTTGGCATACGTTACCTTTTCTGGCAAAGATGGAATGAGAGACACACCGTCAACGCATCCACCGTTATTCCTCATCTGATTCTGCCGGTTCGCTATCTTCGCTGACCTGGCGGCCCGCCGGTGCCAGTGCGGCGACTTCGTCGGGTTTTTCCTGCGCACCCTGATAGAGCTGATCAAGCTCTTCTTCTGTATAGAACAGGTCACCCATCACTACCTTGTAGGCACGGATGTCGCGATAGTCGCGCATACCGGTGCCGGCGGGTATGAGATGGCCGATGATAATGTTCTCTTT
>JAEUSA010000415.1 GCA_016788945.1 Leptospiraceae bacterium | reverse complement strand
GGTGAACCGGCTTAAGACCGTCACGGACGTCGGGTAGCGCACGACCGACGATCACACTCATCGCGTACGCGAGGTATGATTTTTTCATTTGGTCTTCGATTTCGACCGGTATAATTTCTTTTGCTATTTGTCCGGGCAGTTTGCTGTGTTCATCGCTCGACTTTGCCCGCGGGCCGCCGCCCTGCTTCTTCGCCATGCGACATAATAGAGGGCGATTTCAGGCGGTCGAGGAAAAACCCGCGCTGCCTGCAAAAATCGAGACAAAGCGTGGAAACTGTGCCTGTACCGCCCGTATGGCAAGATCGACACTGCCCGAGACGCGATACTTGGCAAAAAAAATCTCCAGCACACGGCGATCGTCGAAATCGGTGAGCAGCGTTGTCGGCGTAACGAGCCGGCTTACCGGCAAGTCTTCAAGCTCTAACTTGTGAAAATTTGCCATGCAAGCAAGGTGCATGTAGAGCGACAAATGGAGCACCGGCAGCCTGAAGAGGCCGTCGCCAAGTTCGAGAAAAATGCCGCCGGTGCGCGCACGGCCATGCCCACGGTAAATCAGGCAATCCCATTCGCGCTGGTGCAGAGCTGCTTCAACCCTTTTTTTCGTCAGCTGACCAAAGACGTGCCGAAAACGAAAGCCGGGTAAACCGCGCGACCAGAAATCGAGGTTCTGCTCGACAAATGGCAGCCGCGGACCACTGATATTCGACAGCACTAGCACCTCGCGCATCTCGCGTTGCTCGGCCTGCGCCGGCAGATCGGCGCCTTCGCGGTAAAACGACAGCTGTACCGGCAGCGAAAAACTCAGCACTTGCTTGAGCGTCGCCAGATTTTTCCCGATCAGCGTCAGGCGCAGCGAGGGAGAACGGCGGCTGAGACCGGTAAGCAGTGAACGCAGTGCACCGCCCTCAGTTTTCACACTCGTCGCACTGATAAATCCATAACGCTCGGTGTGTACGATCGCGCGCTCGGCTGCGTTATGGATGCGCACCTCAAGTGCGTCGCCCGTAGCGCCCCGCCGCGCCGCACGCATCAGCTCTCTGAACTCGGCGCTGGTTGGTTGCTGCGGCCCACTTTTTCTTAGCCGCAACGGAATATCCAACTCAACCGTTTGTCGGCGCCTCAGCCATGGTGTGAGATTCTTTTGATGCCTGATATTTTCAATGCGGAGCAGAAAGCGATAGTCATCGCTGACTACCGCGGCAACTCCGGTAAGCGATTTTAGCGCCTTACGGTCAAAAGACAACGACTCGGTGACGAGATGGTATTTCAGAACTTCGCCCCGCGCGAATAAGAGTCGCATTTTTTCAACGCCACGACCGCACGCTCGAAGTTGGGTGCAAGGTTGAGCGCCAACGAAAAGGCCTCACGCGCTTCCTTGAGCTGCCCGGTGTTATAAAAGACGATACCGTCCGCATAGGCTTTGAGCGCGGCCGGCGCAATCGGTATGTCAGACTGCGCCCAGCGGTCGCGCGCGAGACGGCCTTCGATGCGGGCAAGCAGACCGCGGGCCTTCGCATTTTGTGGATCATCCTCAAGCAACTGACGCAATATCTGCATCGCCTGCTGCGGATCGGTCTGCGAAAGCAATAGGGCTTTTTTATAGAGAGCCTCGATAAATTCGGCCGGCTGCACCGCCTTCTTGAGCAACTGCGTTTTTTCGGCGAGCTCGCGCTCCAGAACGGGTATCTGTGGATTCTGCGGGTCTATAAATTTCAATATTTCGAAATAGCGCCGCGCTTCGTATGCATTGACATCCTTGAGTTGATAAATGCTGTCGATCAGGTCTTTTATAATACCGTCTTTGCGATCGGGATTAAGGATAATCGTGCAGGCAATGAGGTGTTGGTTCGAAACCCGATTTTTCGGAAACACCTCGGTGATCGAGCCGAAATGCCGCATCGTTGCCTGGCAATCACGGATTTTGTAGCTGTTGAGGCCAAGTGCCGTAAGCGATTGGACGAAATTATAGTACGGAGAATCGCGCGTGATAAATTCTTCATCTTGCCTGAGCATCGCTTCTTTGGCTTTTTGCAGCAACGCCTCGGCGTGTTTCTGTGTCTCTTCTTGTTTGAACTGTTTAGCAATGGAAATAACAACTTCAAGGTCTTCGACTGCACCGGGATAATTTTCAAGCAGCAGCTTCAACGTAGCCGATTGGTAGCGCCGTTCGAGCTCTTTGAGCCGATCGGAGAACATATTCTCTTCTTGCGCCTTGCGCGCTGCGAGGGCTTTCTTAATGAGATCATCCCAATTCGTCAGGCGGCTGTCGAGTGCCTGCCCGATGCGGTACTGTTCGATTGCAAGATCATAATCGGCCTTGCGCATCGCTTCGTTGCCGCTCTGCAGATATTCGCGCGCCATCAAGCGGCGCTCATTTTCGCCAAGCTGCTGCTGCATGAAATCCAGTAGTTTTGCCTTTCTCTCTGCTGCGGGCACATTACCCGGATCAATGCGCAGTATCTGATCGTAGACCGCGATCGCCTGCGGAAAGCGCCGGTCTTTTTCATACTTCTCCGCTTGGCGAAAAAGTGCGGTCAGCTTCTGGTCGCTGCCGTCTTGCTTCATCAGCCGTTCTGCTTCGGCGTAGCCCATCTTGGCATCGAGCGAATCGCGTGCGATTTTGAGCGCGTTGCTGTAATGATGCATGGCTTCGGGGTAAACGGCACTGCCCATCGCCGCAGCCGCCTTTTGCATACTCTCTTCGTATGCCTTTTTCTTGTCGTCGGGTAATTTGGCGAGAATGGTCTTCGTGTTATCTTTGCGCTTGTTGCGTATCAGTTCGCGGAGTTCGGGTATCTGTGGATGACCGGGAAAAATCGCCTCGGCTTCGTCGAGCTCCGTATCGGCGCGGTCGTACTTATCGAATGCAATGAGTTTTCGCGTATTACGAATATGAATTTCTGCCATCAGCAAATCGGCATAGGCTTGACCATGATGCAGTACAGCCGGCGTCCAAGTCGAATCGATGTCGAGAGCTTGCGAAAGGTTGTGCCGCGCATCCGCGAGGCGGCGCTGGTTATAGGCGGCAATGCCGGCGCGGGTGAAATTTCGGACTTCGTCGAATACTTCAGCTGCGAGCGGGCCCGCGCAGACGAGATAGATCCACCATCGCCAAAGAAATTTCACTTTGCGGCAAGAAGTTCCTTCGGCAGTTTAAAAGTCACGTCTTCTTCTTTAATGCGTACTTCACGCATATGCTCAAAGCCGAATTCATTGCGCAGGCGTTCGGTCACTTCACGCACGAGCACTTCGGGCGCCGATGCGCCGGCGGTTAGCCCGACGCGGCTCACCCGATCGCCCAACTGCGCAGCTTGAATATCGGCGGCGCTGTCAATCAGGTACGCGCGGCTACCCTCAGACTCGGCGAGCTCTTTGAGCCGGTTTGAATTGCTCGAATTACGCGAGCCAATGACAAATACGACGTCGGCCTGCGGGGCGATCGCTGAAACGGCTTCTTGGCGGTTGGTCGTCGCATAACAGATGTCGCTCGACCCGGGGCCTTCAATGCCGGGAAACCGCTCGCGCAACCTTGCGATGAGGCCGCGCGTATCACGCACCGACAAGGTCGTCTGCGTCAGGTAGGCGATCTTCGCCTCTGCCGGAAACTCGAGGTTGTTGATATCTTCAAGCGTTTCCACAATCGTAATTTGCTCCGGCGCTTCGCCGTAAGTTCCGCGCGCTTCTATGTGATCTTTGTGACCAATGAGCACGATACGGTAACCCTCCCGAGCATAACGCCGCGCCTCGATGTGCACCTTCGTCACCAGCGGACAGGTGGCATCGAGTATCCGCAGATTTTTTGCCCGGGCGTTTTCGACGACGGCGGGTGCGACACCGTGCGCGCTAAAAATCACTGTCTGGTTTTCTGGTATTTCGTCGAGCGAGTCGACAAAGATGACTCCTTGCGCGCGCAGAGAATCGACGACATGACGGTTATGCACAATCTCGTGGTGAACATAGAGGGGTTTGCCGTAAACTTCGAGCGCCTTTTCGACGATCGATATGGCCCGATCGACGCCGGCGCAGAAGCCGCGCGGAGCTGCGATCAGTATCTCTTTCATCGCTTATTCTTCTGCAGCGAGTCGCGCCGTCAAACTCTCCGTGCGGCATCTCTCGTCCATGCTGAATACCACATTGCCCCTCTGGCGCAGCTCGGGTAACTTGTTGATCACTGCGATGAGTTTTTCGTCACAGGCTTGTTGATTACCTTCGCGGCTGAGGCTAAGGCTTGCCGTGAAAGGATTTCCGCCGGTACGGCCTGCCACCGGGGGTACAATGACAGAGGTGATTCGGTACTTGTCGTTAGGCCGTTCTATGATTCCTTGCTGTACTTCATTATAGGGTATATTGGACTGACGCAAATAAACCTTGAGCAGTGCTCGGCGCCTCGCTTCGGCCCAACCATCGCCCGAAGTGACATATTCACGGCGGGAAAATATCTGGCCAAGCTTCTCTGGCGTCAGCCGTTGCTCGTGGCACGCAGCAAGGAGCACAAGGATAAGAGGCAAGAACAGGCGCGGGTGAAACAATGGTCAGTATTCTTTGCGCTTTCTGCCGTTGTTGATCTTGCTGAGCAGCATGACACTGACGACGCCGCCCAACAGCGCTGCGATAATATTCACGTTGCTGATATGCAATCCATCTTGCAAGGCATCGATAACAAAATTGAGGGGTTTCTGCAGCAGAAAGGCACCGAGAATAGCGCCGATCAAGGCGACAACGGCGCCGCCCAAAAAGCCCCCGAACAGATCAAGGCGGCGCAGATAGTAGAAGAACCAGCTCACCAGCGCGCCCAGCGCAATATAAACGAGAAAGTCAATCAGATACTTAGCAAATTCCATAGGTGTAAGAAGTAAGGAATATCCAAAATTCGATACATGCGATAGAGCATTATTTTATTTTTACCCGCTTTTTCTGCGCAACTTTTTTGGCACCGGTCGCAGTCTCCGCGTAGAGGCTTTCGGGCGGTATTTGCGGTATCGATGCCGCGCTGACATGGCAGATACGCGTCTCCGATTTTTTCGCGGCTTTTTTTACAGCGGCGGCGATTTCGGTGAGGCGCAGAAAATCGGGTACGGTTTGAGCGGTAATGCCGTCAATAATCGCGCTCGATAACCCCAACAATGGAAATGAACACAGATGCCCGTTACGGTCGGTGCCCCGATAATACCCGGCGGCCAGCTCTTGCTCGGTAAAAAACACCCGGCTGGCGCCGGAGAAATCTTTTTTCAGTTTTTGCGTCGCCGCTTTAATAGCCGAAGCAGACCCCAACAGAAAAAAATCATCCCCACCCAAATGGCCGACAAACAACTGGTGGCGGGATTGTTTACCGCGCAGGGCATGCAGCAGCTTGGAAAGCGCCTGAATCGCCAAGTCGCCCTGTTTTACCCCTTTTTCATCGTTGAATGGTTTAAAATTGTCGAGGTCCGTATACGATACAGAAAACGGCCGCTTTTTCTGTAACCGCAGATAAAATTCCGTCTCTATCGCGGCATTGCCCGGCAACCCCGAGAGTGCCTGCGCATTGAGTTTTTTTCGCGATTGGAACAGCAGATTTTCAATTTTGGCGTTCAAGAACCGCGGTATGACGGGCTTCAGCACATAGTCATCGATACCCGACTTAAAGGCCTCTTCAATAACTGCCAGATTATCTTCCCCCGACAGCAGCAAGATGGGCAGAAGATTGGTCTCAGGGTTGCGCCTGATGAGGCGGGTTGCCTTAATGCCGTCCAAGGTTGGGTGGTTGAGATTGTAATCGACAATCAACAGCGTAGGATTAAACTCTTTGATGATTTCATGGAGCCGTTCGGGGTATGACGTGAACCGGCAGACGCCCAAATCCGACAGGGTTTCGGCTAAGAGCCGTGCAAAGGCCGCATCGTCTTCGAGAATGAGTATCCTTTCCTGATGGGCCATATTCACCTTTCGGTATCAACCACCCCGTTCTTGCGGCATCCGTCAAGAAAATCTGCACTTTGGGCCATTGGGGGCGGGTCGGTAGACCTAAATAACTCTTTCCACACGGATTCGCATATTTTTTGCTGTGACCAAGCCATGGCGCATACCTTTACCTTGATTCAGAGCTTCCCGGCGCATGTCGACAAGGTCCTCGCCGCGCGGGAGCGTCGATTTGAAGACGTTTCCAAACAAGAAGGCCTTAAAGGGCAGCAGGTATTAGACCGGACGACCGAAGGCAGTATTATTACCACCAAACGGGCGTTCTCGCTGGCCGATAAAATACCCGACGCCATCAAGCCGATGGTACCGGCGGGTTTTCTGAACCTCACCGAAACAGCGCGCTTCGATACCGCCGAGCGTATCAACCGTTTTGAGGTCATTTACGAACAAAATCCCGACCGGTTGAGAATCAGCGGGGTCACAAAATATATCCACGAAAACGAACAGAGCTCACGGCGTGAATACAGCATCACCGTCAAGGTGAATATCGCCCTCATTGGCGGCATGCTCGAATCGCAGATTGCCTCGTCTTTCCGCAAAGGTATCGAGAAAGACTTCGATATTATCCGCGAATTGCTCGAAAAATAAAACCATGAACAATAACACACAGCAGCACCCGCCGCTGGGAATCATCACTAATCCCTATGCGGGCAAGAACGCCTCTTCATCGCACCGCAGTAAAGAACTGCAGCGCATCATCGGTAAATACGGCCTTGTCAAAGAAAGCCGCAATATCGATCAGCTGAAATCCATATTGTCAGAATTCGCAGTGCACAAGGTACCGTATATCGTGTGCGACGGCGGTGACGGCACCATTCACTGGGTCATCAACAGCTACCTCGAGGTGCTGCACACGCATAAGCGCGAGGCGATCGAAAACCAGATGCCGGTTTTTGTGCCGACCAACGGTGGTACGATTGATTTTCTCGCGCGCAAAGTCGGTGCTCACGGCGGCACCTTCAAAATTCTGAAAAAGCTGAAGAAGCTGTTTGCCGAAGGCAATGTGCCCGAACCGATGGCGCTGCGCACCTTCATGATGGAAGGCAAATACACGAAAGAGCATCTCGGTAAATCATACCGCAAACTCGCTTTCTCCGGGGCGCTCGCAGGTTTCGCGCAAAAGTTCTTCAACAAGTACTACGAAAGCCATAAACCCTCGCTGCAAACCATTGTCGAAGTGGTAACGAAAACCTTTACCTCAACCGCGTTCAAAGGCAGTTGGTTCGAGGGATATGTACCGAAAGATGTTGCGAATTATGCCAATGAGATTTTTGATCCGATTGGCATTGAAGTCAAAGTCGACGGAAAACTTGTGCCGTATAAGCAGATTAACACCGTTAACGTCGGTTCGATCGCCATTGAAATCAAAAACCTGATCAAACTGTTCGCCAACGCCGACCGCGATAAAAAGTTGCACATGCATGTCGGATTTCTCGAACCCCATGAAGTATTCGCCAACCTCGGCAATTTGTTCGCCGGCACCCCGTACACGGGCAAACAGCTTGTGGAAACCACGGCCGAGAGCATAGAACTTATCAGCAAAGAGAGCGAAGGCATGAACCCCTGCCTTGACGGCGAACTGTTTACCGGCATGGCAACCGCAAAGCTGTCGGTCGGCCCGCAAATACGTTTTCTCGGTATTCGCGGTGAATGACCGCACACGATTTCGGTGATTTTGTCTGGGGAGCCGCGACCTCTTCGTATCAGATCGAAGGTGCAGCGGAAGCCGACGGTAAAAGCCTGTCGATCTGGGATACTTTCTCTCACCGCCGGCGCAAAATAAAAAATCGCGATAACGGCGATAGCGCCTGCGATCACTACCACCGCATGCCGGCAGATGTTGCGCTGATGCAACAGCTTTCGCTGAAGGCCTATCGTTTTTCCGTGTCGTGGCCGCGCCTGCTACCCGAGGGTACCGGCCGACTCAATCAGCGCGGCGCCGACTTCTACCAGCGCCTCACCGATCAGCTGCTCGAACGCGGCATTCGCCCCTTCGTGACACTCTACCACTGGGATCTGCCGCAAATACTTCAAGATAAAGGCGGTTGGGCTAACCGCGACATCATCGGCTGGTTTGAAGACTATGCCGCACAGGTGGCGCGCGCCTTGGGCGACAGAGTCCAAGATTTTATTGTTCTCAACGAGCCGATGATCTTTCTCACCTTAGGTTACCTGCTAGGCCTACACGCCCCGGGAAAACGGTCGCTGAAAGGTTTTTTTGCCGCAAGCCACCATACACTGTTAGCGCAAGCGGCAGCTGCGCGCGTTCTGCGTGCGGAGCTTAAAACTGCCCGTATCGGCACGACTATGTCAGGCACTGCTGCATACCCTGCCACACTAAAACCCCGCGACATCCTCGCCGCACGGCGGTTTGATACACTCTCCAACAGATTCTATCTCGAACCCGTGCTCGGCCGCGGTTATCCGTCCGA
>JAEUSA010000402.1 GCA_016788945.1 Leptospiraceae bacterium | reverse complement strand
CGATTGTCCTGAACTTAATGCGTTTCTTGCGACCTTCTTTTACCGTATTGTAAGAGGTGTAGCGAATTAGTCCGCGCGGTTTACCGACAGAATCCATCATGCGGTTGCAGGCATCGATACAAGCCGTGCATTGAATGCACTCCAGCTGAATGCCGTTGCGGATGTCGATACCCGACGGGCAGACCACAACACAGGCGCCGCAATCAATGCAGTCCCCGAAGCCACCGGATGTGGCGAGGTTGGCGCTCGACACGATGTCGATCTTTGCGCCAACCGAAGCACCGGATGTGGCGGGGTTGGCGCTCGACACGATGTCGATCTTTGCGCCAACCGAAGCACCGGATGTGGCGGGGTTGGCGGCAGATGCAGCGACTGTCGCGACGCCACCTGCAGCAGTAATCGGGCCGCCGGCGCTGAGACCGAAACCCGCTTTTTTGCGCACCCCGAGCGAGCCGCGTTTTTCCCCGCGCTTAAAATCATAGGTCACGTTAATTGTGTCGTTATCGACCAGAGCCGATTGGAAACGGCCGTATGGACAGGCGAAATGGCATACTTGCTCGCGAAAGCGCGCGAATACGAGGAAAAAAACCACGGTAAACATATTGATCGCCACAAAACCGGCGACATGCTGCGTTACCGGCTCGGAGATAATTTTGAATAACTCTTCACTGCCGATGATATAGGCAAGAAATGTGTTCGCTACGGCGAATGAAAGTAAGTAGAAAACGGCGATCTTACCGCCTTTGCGGATAATTTTATTCGCAGTCCACGGTGCCGCGGCGAGCTGCTTTTGCTGTTGAAAGTCACCTTCAATGAGGTACTCGATGCGGCGGAACAGCATTTCCATAAAAACAGTCTGCGGGCAGGTCCAGCCACACCAGATACGGCCAAAAACCGAAGTGAAGAGCACTATCGTAAGGATCATCGTGAGTAATGCAAGCACAACGAGGTAAAAATCCTGTGGCCAGAAAACAAAACCGAAGAGAATGAATTTGCGCTCGAGCACATTGACGAGCAGCAGCGGCTGGCCGTGAATTCGCACGTAAGGCCCCGCGAACATCAGGCCTAACAGTACATAACTGACCAGCGAGCGCCATTGAAAGAAACGGCCTTTGGGCTTTTTGGCATAGACCCAAGCGCGTTTGCCCTGCGCATTGATCGTGTTGATGTGATCGCGGTATTCTTCGCTGTCTTTTTCGATTTTTTGCAGCGGGTCTGAGGCAGTATACATGGTAACTCCTTACTCCTCTTTTGGAAAGAGAGCGCGCAACCCCTTGAGGCTGCCTGATCTGTTTCCAAGATAACCCGTTTTTCGCCTCATGGCGAAAAACGGGTTACGAGCTTTTACTTAGCCGCGCACTTCTTTTCGCGCTCGGGATCGATCGCTTTCGCACCCGGCGGATTCGAACCGCGTTTCGAAAAGATATAGCTCACCAGCTGCTGCAACTCGCTGTCAGACAGCGGTTTGCCATTGCCGTATGGCATCATACCCTTTTGCTGAAAGCCCTTTTTGATGTTTCCCATCACAGCGGAAAAATCGCAACCGTGAATCCAGAAATCATCGGTCAGGTTCGGCCCGACGAGGCCGCCCAGATTCGGGCTATGGCATGCAGCACAGGTCTGCGCCGTATAGAGTTTCTCACCAGCAGCGAGCGAAGCCGCATCGGTCACGGGTTTGAGTGATGTCTCTACCGCGACGACCTGCTTACCACCGGCCGCAGCCATTTCCATTTGGTACTCTTTATCCGAAGACGGCCCGCCTGCCATGTGGTAGTACACCATGTATACCAGACCGAAGGCAATGGTAAAATAAAACCCGAGCACCCACCAGCGGGGCATGTGGTTGTCGAGTTCACGAATACCGTCGTATTCGTGGTCGAGTAATTTATCTTTTTCGTCGTTCTTATTTGACATGGTCTTCTCCTATGAGGCGCTTTGCGCCGAAAGGGCGGCCCGTTGGGCCGTCCTCTTCGAGCGGAAGGTGTGCCATTTTATCGTACGTAGATTTGTTACCCCTGAGCACGAGAAACAGCATCACCGAAAAAATGGTGAAGAATATCACCAGCGTGACGACCGGATAGACCGACACGTTACCAATATCGCTGAGTGTTTTGGATATCATAGAATCCTCACTTCACCTCAGCCTTGGCTGCCTTAATATCGGTACCGAGGCGCTGCAGGTAGGCAATCATAGCCACAATTTCGCGGTCTGGCGAAACAGCCATGCCGTCTTTCTTGAGCGTTTCAGCGATGCCGGCCGCCTGCGTATTGAGATCGGTCAATGCTTTCTTATCATAGAACGGCGGGTAATCGACGCCGATCGTCGACAGCGCTTTGACTTTTTTGCTCGTCAGACTCGTATCGAGCTGATTGTCGAACAGCCACGGGTATGCCGGCATGATTGAGCCCGGCGAAATTTTGCGCGGATCAAGCATGTGCTGGTAATGCCAAGCATGGTTGTATTTGCCACCGACGCGGTGCAGGTCGGGCCCTTTACGGATCGAACCCCACAGGAACGGATGGTCATAAACGAATTCGCCCGCTTTCGAATATTCGCCATAACGTTCGGTTTCTGAACGGAACGGACGAATCATCTGCGAGTGGCAGGTATTGCAGCCTTCACGGATGTAGATATCGCGGCCCTCGAGTTCGAGCGGTGAATAAGGTTTCACACTGGCAATCGTCGGAATGTTCGAGCGCACCATCGCAATCGGCACAAATTCGATAATGCCGCCGATCAAAACCGCAACGAGTGTAATCGCTGTGAACACCAGAGGTTTGCGCTCAAGAATGCGGTGGCGGAATTTGCCGGGTGCCGCATGCACAACCTGATCTTTCAGCGCCGGAGCACTCGCCTGCTCTGCAGGAATAAACTCACCCGAGCGGATTGTCTTAAACATGTTATACGCCATCACGATAAAGCCGGTGAGGTACATTGCACCGCCGACTGAACGCATAACGTACATTGGTATAATCTGCGTAACCGTTTCGAGGAAGTTGGGATACAGCAGCGCGCCCTGTGCAGTGAACTGTTTCCACATCAGGCTCTGTGTAATACCACCCCAATACATCGGAATTGCGTAGAACACGATACCGATCGTTCCGATCCAGAAATGGAAATTAGCAAGGCGCAGGCTGTAGAGCGGTTTGCCGTACATACGTGGAATGATGTAGTACAGCATCGACGCAGCGATACCGCCGTTCCAAGCGAGTGCACCAAGGTGCACGTGGCCGATAATGTAGTCGGTATAGTGCGTCAGGGCATTCACGTTCTTGAGCGACATCATCGGCCCTTCGAAAGTCGACATACCGTAAGCGGTTACACCCACGACCATGAACTTGAGAACGGGATCCTGGCGTACGCGATCCCATGCACCGCGCAGCGTTAACAGACCGTTGATCATACCACCCCATGACGGAGCGATCAACATGACCGAAAATGCGGTACCGAGCGATTGCGCCCAATCAGGCAGAGCGGTATAGAGCAGATGGTGCGGCCCCGCCCAAATGTAAATGAAGACGAGTGCCCAGAAGTGCACGATCGACAATTTGTACGAATATACGGGACGATTCGACGCTTTCGGAATGAAATAATACATGATACCCAAAAACGGCGTGGTGAGAAAGAAGGCTACGGCATTATGTCCGTACCACCACTGCACGAGGGCATCTTGTACGCCAGCATAGACCGAATAACTCTTCAGGAAAGAAACCGGAATCGCCAGTGAGTTGCCGATGTGCAGCATCGCGACGGTGACAAATGTCGCAATGTAGAACCAGATCGCCACATAGAGATGCTTTTCACGGCGGTTGAGTATCGTCATCATCATATTCAGGCCAAACACGACCCAAACGACTGCAATCGCGATATCAATCGGCCATTCGAGCTCAGCGTATTCCTTGCTGGTCGAGATACCCAAAGGTAAGGTAACTGCAGCAGCGACAATAATCAGCTGCCAGCCCCAAAAGTTGATATTCGACAGCAGGTCTGAGTACATACGCGCTTTCAGCAATCGCTGCAGCGAATAGTAGACCCCCATGAAGATTGCATTACCCGCGAACGCGAATATTACCGCATTGGTATGTAACGGCCGCAATCTGCCGTACGATA
>JAEUSA010000401.1 GCA_016788945.1 Leptospiraceae bacterium | reverse complement strand
GGGCGCAATGGTGCTGAGATCTGGGTCGAAGTTAGGGGTACGCTCGTTGCAGATTCGTCAGGTAAGGCCCTGCACCTTGACGGTGTGATGATCGATATTACGCTGCGCAAAAGTATCGAAGACGCCATGGGCGAGGCGTTGGAACGGGCGGAGCAGGCCAGTATTGCCAAGTCGAGATTTTTGGCAAATATGAGTCATGAGCTGAGAACTCCGCTGCACGGTGTGATCGGTATGGTATCTATTTTGAATGAAACAACACTCGATGCCGAACAGCGCGAATTACTTTCGGTCATTGAATCTTCTGGAAACGGTTTGCTGACAATCATCAATCAGATACTCGACATAGCCAAAATTGAGTCAGGAACTGTGACATTGGAATCAAACATGGTGAATATCAGGCAGCTGGTTGGTGATCTCGTAACACTTTTATCTTCAACCGCGCAAGATAAAGGACTTACTATTGCTAATGAATTTGCGACAAACGTGCCGGAATGGCTGAAGACAGACGGCAGCAAACTGCGGCAGGTTTTGCTGAATCTGCTTGGCAATGCGATAAAATTTACCGAGCAGGGCGAAATCCGCATCGATATTTCGTGGCAAAGCACGGTGTCAAATGCGGGCAGACTCGAAATTGCGTTAACTGACACAGGTATTGGTATGACCGATGCGCAATTGGCAAAAATTTTTGATCCGTTTGTGCAGGGTGATTCTTCAACCTCGCGCCGGTTCGGCGGAACCGGATTAGGCCTGACGATTTCCCGGGAACTGGTGCGCTTGTTGGGCGGTAATATTTCAGTGACGAGCACAGCCGGTAAGGGCTCGCGCTTCCATTTGTCTTTGCCAGTATTGGGAGCCGAAAAGCCAGAAGACCTACTGACTGATGCGGCAAAGCAATCTGAACGGCCCATGCGCTCGCTGCAAGTGCTGTTGGCAGAAGACGACGATGTGAGCCGTGAGATCTGCAGCCGCATTCTTAAAGAACTCGGGCACGAGGTAACCTACGCGCATAACGGCGCTGAAGCCGCAGAACTGTTCCGGCAGGTGCGGCCCGATATCGTCTTCATGGACTGTATGATGCCCCAAATGGATGGTTTTGAAGCAACGAGGCGAATCCGCATGACTGAATCAGAACTGGCCCTCGCCAGAACGCCTATCATCGCACTGACTGCAAACGCCATGCGCACCGATCTGGAGAGATGTTATGGCGCCGGTATTGATGAAGTGCTGGCAAAACCGTTCAGGCAAAGTGATCTTGCCGTCATCGTGCGAAAATGGGGTTCAGGGGAACCCCTTTCAGTTACTTAATTCCGTCGCCACCGCGTAAATTTCGTCGATGGATTGCAGAAAACAGGAAACTAGGCTTGGATCAAAATGCGTGCCGCTCGCCCCTTTGATAAAAGCTGTGGCATCTGCCTGAGTCCAAGCTTTTTTGTAGGGGCGCGGTGTGGTTAGAGCATCGAATACATCGGCGATCGCGACGATACGTCCGACAAGCGGAATCGCATCACCTTTTAATGCACGCGGATAACCTGTGCCATCGAATTTTTCGTGGTGAGTGAGTGCAATGTCGGCGGCAACGCGCGTGAGTTCTGAATCGAGGCCGGCGAGTAGCTGAAAACCGATCTCCGGATGTTTTTTCATCACCGAGAATTCATCGTCGGTAAGTTTACCTGGTTTGAGAAGAATCGAATCGGGAATGCCGATTTTCCCCACGTCGTGTAACCGGCTCGCCGATTCGAGCAGCAGCAGTTCGTCTGCCGGTAAACCTGCCGCGCGGCCTATAGCCACGGAATAGCGGCTCATTCTTTTTAGGTGATTTCCGGTTTCGTTATCCCGGAATTCTGATGCAAGACTCATGCGGTTCAGTATCTCGACATTCGCTCCTTCGAGCCTGACTAGTGCCTCGCTAAGTTGTTTCGTGCGTCGCTCGACCTCGCACTTGAGGTGGTCGCGTAACCTGTGTATTTCAAGGTGAGTATTGACACGTGCCTCGAGCTCGCTGATATGAAACGGCTTCTGTATGAAATCCACACCGCCGGCGGCGTAAGCTTCTTTAAGATACTTCTTGTCTTCCATCGCGGTAAGAAAAATCACCGGTACCGAGGCAAAATCTTGAAGCTTCTTGATTTCTCGGCAGACCTGAAAGCCGTCAAGAACAGGCATCATAATATCGAGTAGAATGAGATCGGGTTTTGTCGTAACCAATTTTTCCAGCGCTTCTTTGCCGCTACGCGCGGCCACGGTTTGATACTTCGGTTTTTTTAGCGCCTTCTCGAGAATCACGAGATTCGTAGGTGTGTCATCGACCGCGAGAATAACAGCCGCGGATTCTTTCTCATCCATCATCGGGCATTGGGTCTCATTGTGGTCTCGGGTAGACCATTATGCGGCGGAGGACTATAGTTTTCGATAGTTTTTTGCAAAAGTTTGGCAGATATTTATTTACGCGTTTATCATAGGCGGCGACGGTGCCGCATGCTACAAAAAATGATTTGGACTGAAGCCATGTATGGTACAGGTGATGCTACGGTAGACGAGCAGCACCGCAAGTTGTTTGATCTTATCAACGCTGTTCTGGACCATCTGGACCAGAAAAAGACTGCAGGTGAGACAGCAAGGGCATGGCAGGCGATGGAAGAGTATACAAAAACCCATTTTAGCTGCGAAGAAGATATCATGGAGAAGAAAAAATGCTCTGCCTGCGATGCGAATAAAAAAGCTCATCATATCTTCTTGAATTCCATTGAACGCCTTGCAACCCTGTTCAAGACCTCGGGGCCCACGGAAGAATTCGGAAAGGAATTTCAGAAGTTCATCTCGTCATGGTTTCGCATGCACATCATGGCGATCGACGCCAAACTCAGAGAAACAGCCTGATCTATACCGGGCCGCACTGATTCCGCCGGACATTACGGGCGGGCCATTTCGGTGCGGCCGCGTCGTTTGCCCATAGCGCGCAGGGCAAGAAAACCCAGAGTGAGGGCGACGAAAGCCGCCGGGGCAAACAACTTTGCCTTGTCGTCAAAACGGACTATCCACAGCGTAGAAACAAGCTCTACCGATATTAGAGCGAGCAGAATATACGCGACCTGTTTGCGCGAAACCTTGGCGGCGACGAGCGCGCCGATGGGTGCCATGATCGCCGAGGCCGGAATACAAGCCAGCCAGTAGTATAGAACCGGAGATAAATTCGAATAGGCGTGTGTGCGAAATTCATGGTAACCGACAGTTCCGAGGCAGGCAATCGCTTGTAGCACGACCGATGTGGGGGTAGCAACCTTTTCTGAGATGCGGTAATAGTTTACCAGTATGGCGAAGACAATCAGGTCGAGTCCCGTGCCTACGATGCCGAAAACGACTCCGCCAAGAAATCCGCCGAAGCCGAGAATTGCTGCATCGGACAGGGCGAGGCCGCGAAAGGTGTCGTTCCGGTGAACTTCTTTTGCCCGGTTCTCCCAAAACAGGACAAAACCAAAACTTGCCGTGACCATCGTGAAGGTGATTTTGGCATAAGCAGGCAAGATGAAGGGTTGCAGGTAATGGGTGGCGAACGCCATACCAAAAAAACCGGTGAAGGCTGGTACAATAACCGCCTGCCAAACGAACGGAATTCGGAATTTGAAGATGAGTACCGATGCAGTCCCCATACCGACGGCCTGCATCAACCACGCGAAGTTGCGCGCGATCTGCGGTTCAACCTGCAAAACCTTCGTGAAAATCGGGAACGTCAACGCACCACTGCCTTCACTTGTCGCGCCAGACATGAATCCTCCCAGAATCATCGTAACCGCAAAAGGCCAGTGTGCAGTCACAATATGAAAACCGTCAATGAGTATCATATACATCAACCACAAACTGACGATGATAATCGAGGGAATAAAAAAATACAGGTATTGCGACAGCACGACTATCTTCCCGATCTGAAGTGCTCCACAAGATCGCTCATCGACTGTAGCAAATACTCGAAATCCTGAATAGCATTTTCGGTTTCCGGAGAATTTTTCCGTATCAATTCAAGATTTTTTCTGCCTTGCTCGACCGCATTGCCCATGACAAAAAGAATCTCACCGAAATTAACGGTGAGATTTTGCAGTACATCGGCGAGGCTGGCAATTTCGGAATGACTCGATCTAATGCCCTTGAAGTCGACGCGCAGATTGCCCTGTGAAACCTGCTGAGCGTCTAATATCAAACGGTCGAGTGGAATAAGAATCAGGCGCAAAATAATGTACATCACGACAAGTATCGCTAATACCATAACGCCCAAGGCTATAGTGAAGCGGATTGTCTGTTGTCTGGTAATTTCGCGTGTCTGTTGCATTATGGCCGAGTCGCGAATAATGCCATCGATCTTTAAGCGTGCAGCCCGGTAAGCCGTTTCGCTTTTTCCACTTCGCGGTTGTCGAAGAGTTTCTTCAAGATTTTCAATTTCACGGCGCTGTTCTGTGGGTACCGCAGTTTTCACGAGAGCCAAAACAAGTGCGTCGTGATTTTGGTCAGCGACGGGAATCCACAGCATAAATGAAACGCAGGAGGCAAAAACGATTGCGACGATACCGAAATAGATCAGCGTCGTACGAACAACCGTCGAGTGTTTAGCCATGCACGAGGGCTCCGATGCGGTTTCTAAATTCAGCTTCGGAAAACGGTTTCGGCAGCACAATGTCGTATTGGGCGTGGTAGGGTTCGTTTTTTTTCAATCGGTCAGGAAACGAGGTAACGACCGCAATGGGCAGGGTAGGGTATTGACCTCTGATTTTGCCGATCGCCGATTCACCGGAGCCTTCGGCTATGTTCAGGTCGACGATGGCCAGCCCGAATCCGCCGTGGGTCAATAATTCGAGTGCGTCAGTTTCAGAATTGGTTTCAACAAAAACGGATAAACCGAGGCCGCGAAGAAATTTTTTCTCCATTTCGCGCACGAAAATCGCATCTTCGAGAATCAGAACTTTTTTCCCTTGCATCATTGTTATGCCACCTTAAACAGAGCTTCAAAGACATGACTCTGGTACGCGCAAATCATCAGGCCTACACCCGAAGAGATCTGCTTTTTAACCTCGATCGCAGTGAGCAGTTTGGGCGCGAAAAGATCGCTGTCTGCGGCTAAGCCGTTGCTGCGCAAATAATGGCCGGCAGACATATTGGCCAATTCACCCAAAGTGTTGTTGATCAGGTCCACGTCAATCTGATCCGCCGCAAACTCGACGCCAGCGGCCGTTGAGAGCACGCGCTTGGTAAGATCAAATGCGACCGGTGTCGGCACTACGAGCGTCAATATGCCATTGCATAACCCGGTGAAGTTTACCGCAACAAAATGTGCAGCGTCGCGTATCGGTGGCAACTCTTCGGGCGATTTTACCGTCATGCAACGCAGATCAATATTGGCAATGATTCTGCTTGTTTCAACGAGAGATGTTTCTATTTGTACCATTTTACTGTACCGCCATTTCAACTTTTTTGCGTAATTGCTCTTTCGAGAACGGCTTCACGATAAAATCGAATGCCCCGAGTTCAATCGAGCTTTTGATGTTGGCTTGGTCGCCGAGAGCGCTGACCATGATCACCTTTGCTTCGGGATGGTCGGCTTTGATTTGTTTAAGCGCGTCTATGCCGTTGAGTTGTCCCGACAGGGAAATATCCATCGTGACAACGTCGGGTTTGAGCCTCCGGTACATTTCAATGGATTCTTCTGCCGACGCTGATTCGCCCACCACTTCAAAGCCGTCTTTTAACGCATCTTTGACCATAATGCGAACAAAAACAGCGTCATCGACGATTAGTACTTTCTTCATTGTTCTGGTATTCCTCCGGATTTTTGTAAGGGCAAACGAGTGTTCGTCGCGAGCGCCATGATCGCGGCATTGACAAGAGTCTGAGGCTGAAAGGGTTTTACAACGAAATCGATTACTCCGAGATCGATGGCCTCCTGAATCAGCGCAGGTACATTGATGGCCGAAACGATCACCACGCGGGCTTCTGCATGTCGCTTGAGCAGGGCGCGAACCGCGCTGATTCCGTCGCGGTTTTCCATGATGATATCGGAGAACACGAGGTCCGGTCGCTCGATTTCATAAATTTGCAGCAGCTCATTGCCGTCGGAGCCTTCGAGTACCTTAGAAAATTGCAGCGGCTCGATGGCGCGGCGTACTAGGGTGCGCATGAAACTGGTATCGTCTACGATGAGCACAGATCTGCCGATTCCGAGCGACATCAGTAGTCCGCTGGAACCGGCGAAAGGCCGCTGACGAGTGATTTTGGCAGAATCGCCGTGTAGTTGAAGAGCAATTGTTTGTTGTCGCTGAGGAATTCCACATCCATTGTGACGGCATCGGCCGAGCCTTCGCCGCTACCTTCACGGATATGTTGCAGAATTTCAGCCGGTGATTCCGCGTGCACAGGCACTGTCGGATAAACGCGAAGGCCGGCGTGAACCGTCAGGGCGTTCGTCAGTGAAACAGAGACGATGTTGGTCAGCTCTTTAATTGCTGAAATGCGTTCGTGTTCGGTAATCGATGCTGCAGAGTTTCCGTAGAATAAGGCTGCCAACGAATTCATCTGCGCGGGTTTAATGCGAATAAACTGTGCACCTTGAAGCCCTGACTCAAACTTCGTATAGAAGAAATGTGCGCCCTGGTCGGCGACGTCGCTGATTTTTGCAGAAATTTCATCCCACGATTCAATCATGATGCGGCGGTATTCGAGCCCGATCGAACCGATGCCGGTCATTTGCCGCAGCGAAGCGAGGGTATTCTCATGTGCTGTTTCGAGTATTTGTTCTAAGGTTTTCGTTCCTGTGTCTTGCGGTGAGGCATTTTCTATTCTAATTCGGGGTTTTGTACCTGCCGTGTCAAAATGGCCACGTGAATAGAATACGTCGACGAGTTTCTGCGTATCGAGAATAAGACAGATGTTGCCGCGGCCGAGTATCGCGGCGCCAGATACACCGTCGACGGCTTCGAAATTTTTAGACAGCGATTTGATCACCATGTCTTCATAGCCGAACAATTCATCGATTCTCAGGCCCACTCGTCCCTGCCGCGCCTGAACAATGACGATATGTTCTGCTTCATCGGCATTGCTGTCGCCCGCTTTCATGCCGAGTTCGGCGGCAAGGGCAAACACGGGTATGTGTTTGCCGCGTAGATCGACGACATCCAGATTTTCAACTTTGCGAATTTCGCTACTCTTAATTCTGATCGTCTCAACGATCGAGGTAATAGGGATTGCGAGGGAGCTTCTGCGCACGCGAATGCGCAATGCGGTGACGATGGCGAGTGAAAGTGGCAGAACAATACGAAAAACGGTACCCTTGCCCTGTTCGCTTTCGACTGCGATCTGACCATGTAGTTCTTCAATTGACCGTTTGACAACGTCCATGCCCACACCGCGACCCGAAATGTCGGTCACCTTCGCTGCCGTGCTAAAGCCCGGCATAAAGATAAAACTATAGAGTTCAGTCTTGGAAATTGTTGCGGCCTCATCGCGGTTGATAAGCCCCAAGGCCACAGCTTTTTGCCGAATTTTATCATCGTTTAAACCCGCTCCGTCGTCGCGTATTTCGATGAAGATGTTGTTGCCTTCTTGCGATGCTGTGAGTTTGACAATGCCTTCGGGCGCTTTGCCCTGTCCGCTGCGCTCATTTTTATTTTCGATGCCATGATCGATGCTGTTGCGCACCATGTGCAGCAGCGGATCATAGAGTTTTTCGATTTGGCCCTTGTCGATTTCGGTATCACCGCCAATCTCATGCAGTATGACCAGTTTGTCAGGATGCCGCGCATTATAGTCGCGTACCACGCGAGTGAAGCGGGCGAAAATCGTACTAACCGGCACCATGCGTACCTTCAGCACCTTTTCCTGCAGGTCGGTAATGATGCGCGCCATCTCTTCGGCATTATCACGGTATTGCGCAAAGAGCGGATGATTACCGATGCTGCGTCGGAAATCTTGGTTGAGTTGGGTATAGATGGCATTGTTGGAAAGCAGTTCGCCGACCAGATTAATCAGGTCATCGATCTTGCGGCTCGAAACCCGCATCATTTCGCCGGTATCGGCCTCAGCGCGTTTTTCCTTCGCCGTTGCCTCCGCGGTAAGTTCGAGGGGCATCCGCGCTTTTGCATTATCGCCTTGCGGTCGCAACGGTTCAGAACTTCCTTGTGCCTTTTGCGGTTGCAGGCGCTTGATGACGAGGTGTTCGGTTTCAGAATTCAACAGAGCTTTGCGGATTTCGGGCGCGGTCAGGCTGGTGCGTGCGAGAAAACCGAACAGACCCGAAAAACCTTTGCTTTCATAGGCGCCGGCCTCGGGCTTCTCTTTCAGAATTGCCGCAACGCCGCTGAGTTTCTTTCTAATGAGGTAAGCTCGCATGCCGGGCATGGCGCATTCGGGCACGAGTTTGATTTCAATCTGGTAGATAAATTCACCCGGAGAAACTTTAATTACCTGCTTTTCTGCTGGCTTCTGCTGAACCGTCGGCATGTTGCTGCTTAGATCGGGTGTCGCTGAAATTTGCGAGCGTATCTGTCCGATGAGAATCTCATAATCTGCGATGTTGATCTGCTCGTTGGCGCGGTAGCGATCGAGCATCGCCGTGAGCGCATCGGCCGCCCGGAAAAAAACTGAAGCAATGTCTGCAGTCCAACGGCTTAAGTTTTCGCGAATTGCCGCAAAACCGTCTTCGAGCGCATGGCCGAGCTCGACCATCGCGACAAGATCGACGAAAGACGCATTACCTTTAATTGTATGTGCAACCCTGAACAGCAGATCGACGATCGCCGGGTCATCGGGTGAGCGTTCAAATTTGAGCAGTGTGTCGTTCAGTTGCGCGAGTTTTTCGGAAATTTCCGCAACAAAAATTTCGCGTTCTGATTCCTGCAGCTCCATCTTAATTTCCGCTCAAGTCGTTACTCTCTTCTTTGGTCAGAACTCTCTGCAGGTCGAGAATTACGTAAATATGCTTTTCCACCTTCGCCATACCTTTCACGTAACGCGCGAGTCTTCTGTCGGCGTGCAAAATCTCTGGCTCAAGATCGATCTGGTTTTCTGCGACGTCGAGAACCTCGTGCACGAGGTCGACGACGAGGCCAACCAGTCGCCCATTGATTTGCGTGACCAGAATGCGCGTGGTGCGCGTGGCCAAAATTGCTTTCAGGCCGAACTTGGTGCGCAGATCGATAATCGGAATAATTTCCCCGCGCAGGTTGATGACGCCGAGAACATACGCCGGCTTACGCGGTAGCCAGGTGATATTCTCTGATCGGATTATTTCTTGAACCTGGAGTATTGGTACGGCATAGTCTTCTTGGCCGAGGCGAAATGCAACAAACTGGTGCGCCTGTTCGGCGGCCTTTTCGGCCTCACTGTTGCTTTGGAAGCTGTCCCGCATTTCAACTCGTTTTTCCCGCCGTTGATTTCAGGCCACTTTCGACAACTTCTCGCCAGCTGTTTTCCGTCTCGGAATCAAGACGATGGTCGAATATTTTGACGGCTGCCAGTAACGCCTCAATCCATTGTGCCAGCTGGTCATGCCGCGAGGGCAACATGGATTTTCCTTTCTGTGTGACCAATCGGGTAAGGGCGATTTTTCCCGATTGCTGCTCGCCTGCCGCAAGAAGCAGAAACGCGATATCGTTCTTCAGTAACTGGCGTTGCTGGTTGTGGTCGAGCATTGCCGCAGCGTTTTCCGAATCAAAAGAGCCTGTGCTCAGGTTTTTCAACAGTTCGTCATAAAATCCTTTCTTCAGTGTACAGCGCCCGAAACTTTCGCGGACTTTGCGTAGTGTTTTAGCTTCCATATATACCCCGTTACACCTTAAACCGTTCGAGCTCTTGCGCGAGTTTCTCAGATCGGTCAACGAGCGATTGCGCACGCTCCATATTACCGATCGAGCGGTCATAACTGCCTTTCGCGCGGTTGGCAACTTGCGTTACGGTCGCACCGACCTCAGAAATCGCGGTCTGTTGCGTGGCAGTGATCGCCTTGGCGTCGACGGTACGCTGACCGAGTTCACCGGAAATCGTGAGCACCGAATCGAAAGAAGCAATCTGTGAACCGACGTTGCGGAATACCTGGTATGACAGGTCGGCCGAAGCCGTCGAGATTTCACTGAGCAGTTTGGCGTATTGTTTCTGTTCTTCAGCGCGCTCTGTTACGGCAGAAGCGAGTTCGCGCAACGCATCAAAAATTTCGAGGGTTCGGCGCGTACTTTCGATGTTTGCCTCGCCTTTGCGGCCGATGTCCCGGACGGCCTCCGAAGAAGTGTCGCTGGCCTCGCGGATCGCGATCAACACGCGCGAAACAGCGGCAGTGAGTTTGGCACCATCGCTCACGCGCTGGATGTTATCGCGGATATTATTCGCGATTTCTTTTGCTGCTTCGGCCGAGCGTTCGGCGAGTGAGCGCACGGCGCGTGCAACCACCGCAAAACCTTTACCGTATTCACCCGCACGCGCCGCTTCAATCGCGGCGTTTAGCGCGAGCAGGTTGGTCTGATCGGTGATGTCGGTGATCGTATCGATAATCTGGTTTACTTGTGCTGAAGACTGGTTGATCGCTTCCATCGCGAGAATCAGGCGTTCGAGTACCGATTCACTCTCATTAACTGCCTTGAGAACGAGGTCTGACTGTTCTCCCGCACTGCCCGCACCCTGCAGAATTTCACCCGCAGCAATTTCTACTTTTTTTACCGTGTCAGATGCCTGATTCACCTCGCGACTCATGCGATCGGCTGCGGCGGCAATTTCTTCTGCGGCGTCAGTCAAGGTGCCGATTTCCACCAGCGTCGCCAATTGCGCACAGTTTTGCTCTTCTGAATAGGCGCTGATGCGCAAGCTCGAGTCAAAGCTCGTCTGAACCAGCGTAGAGGCCTTAATCGTCGCGCTATCGATGTTTTCGATATTTGTCGCGACGTTGCTCGCGTCTTTGATGACATCCTCGAGCTTCAGAACCGCGGCTGAACCTTCTTCAGCATTGGCGCCGGTTGCTTTGGATGTTGCTTCGGCCGCATCGCGAATGGTGCGCGAGACTTCGCGCATTTCATTGCCCGTGACGACTACACCGCGGAGAATGTTACTGAGGCGCTCGGCAAATGCGTTAAAGTCCCTACCGAGGTTGGCCACTTCATCATTTCCGGGAATGTTTACCCTGGTGGTCAAGTCGCCCTCAGCAGCATTCGAGAATCCTGCAACGAGGGTCTTGAGACCGCTCAGAATAGATCGATTGATAAGCGTGGTGAGCATCAAAGCTGCCACGGCACCGATCGTTAAGACAACCATGACAAAAAAAAGCGTATTTCGTGCACTGGTGGCTCTCGATAATAATTTGCCGTTGAGCACCGGAATGGTTTGCTTGTAAAAAGCCCAGTAACCGCGAACGATTTCTGTCCAACTGTCAAAAAGTTTCTGCGGATCAACTGCCTTTCGGCCCAATACCAGTTCAGATTTGACCGTGTCCGAGACTTTGCGGATTCTCCGCGTCTGCTCGGCGGCGCGCTGGACAAGGTCGGACAATTCTGGATTATATTTTGCCACCGTTGATGTGAGTTCCTCTAACTCTTGTCCTGCGGTAATTGCGCTTGAGAGGCGAATATCCAATTCGGCCAATTCAGCAGCTGTGGCCGTTTTGACGCGGCCTCCAATGCGGGCCGTCACGGCTTTTGTCAGAGCCAAGCTCTCGGACAATTTTGGAATGGAGATCACATTCAGTGTGATCAAATAATAGGTGTCGAGCGATCCATCGAGTGATAGATTGGTCGCGTCAGCAATGTCGTTAACCAGCTTCAGAGCGGCATTCGTAATTCTGGTATGTTTTTCGAAACTTTCGTCGGCGCTAATTGACCTGCCAGTCTTTATAATCTCGCGCGTCGCAGAAACGAGGCTTTCAACTTGATTCTTGAAGCCGTATTGGGGGAACTTGGCCTGCAACGTTTCAAGCTTCGCAAGTTCCTCTAATGCCTCCTTTTCCACGTCCTGGATCTGTTGCTCGACGTTTATTCCTGAATATCCGAGCGCAGCGAGACCGCGCCTATGCTGTATAGTGCGGACGATGCCCCTTACCGGCAGCGAAAGCTCCATTCCCTCGGTTTCATTGACGACA
>JAEUSA010000376.1 GCA_016788945.1 Leptospiraceae bacterium | reverse complement strand
CAGTTTCAGCATGTAAATGGTGCCGACAAACGCCGATTGTTGGAAATGTTCGCCCGTGCGGCCGTCGCGCAGGTGAATTTTTGAATCAGGGCTGAGTTTTGCTTTCTGTGCGTAAGACTGCACGTCTTCCCATTTGGCACCGTCAAATACCGGAGTTTCAAAATGAATCCCCAGGGTTTTGCCGATATAGGCAAGTTGTGTTTCAAAGATCTGGCCAAGGTTCATACGCGAAGGTACGCCGAGCGGATTGAGAACAATGTCGATCGGTGTGCCGTCGGGCAGCATCGGCATATCGGCTTCGTTGAGAATCGTCGAGATAACACCTTTGTTACCGTGACGACCTGCCATCTTGTCACCGACAGAAATTTTGCGCTTTTGTGCAACGTAAACCTTTACGGCTTCAACAATACCCGCAGGCAGTTCATCGCCCTCGTCGCGCTTAAAGCGGACGATGTCGACGACGATGCCTGCATGGCCGTTGGGCACACGCAGCGATGAGTCGCGCACTTCTTTGGCTTTTTCGCCGAAGATTGAATGCAGCAGGCGGTATTCCGGAGTGAGGTCAGTTTCTCCTTTAGGAGTCACCATACCGACGAGAATATCTCCCGCGCGCACTTCGGCGCCGACGCGGATAATACCTTCATCATCCAAGTCGCGGAATGCGCGCTCGCTGATGTTCGGAATATCACGTGTGATGATCTCGCGGCCAAGTTTCGTTTCACGGGCCTGAATTTCGAATTCTTCGATATGGATGCTGGTGAACGTATCGTCCTTTACCAGTTTCTCTGACAGAATAATCGCATCTTCGAAGTTGTAACCATCCCATGGCATAAAGGCCACAGTGATATTTTTACCCAATGCGAGGCGGCCGTAGCGGGTCGCGAGACCATCGGCAAGAATCGTCGCTTTACGCGACACATTCTTGTTCGGCTGGTCAAGGCGGCCTTTAACGATTTCGCCGGCTAACAGATCGCCGCGGTAGACGAATGCACCTTCTTTAACCATCGGTTTCATCGACCCCTGAAAGGTCTGCATCGGAAAGCTGTAGGTTTTGCCGTTTTCGGCTTCGAGGGTCATTTCTGTCTTGGTGATGGCAGTTATCTTACCGTTCTCCGGTGCGTTGTGGCATCCGACAAGCGCCTGGTGGTTCAGCGTTGTGCTCTGGTTAGTGCGCTTAAATTTTACGAGACGATATTTGTCTTTCGTACCGTTGTCGCGCTCAACCTCGATGCCATCGGCATCGACTTTGGTTACGACACCGTCATAATCGGCGATAACGCACACACCAGAATCATAGGCAATCGGCAGTTCCATGCCGGTGCCGACATATGGCATATCGGGGGTCAGCAGCGGCACAGCCTGGCGCTGCATGTTTGAACCCATGAGTGCGCGGTTCGCGTCATCGTGCTCAAGAAATGGAATAAGGCTCGTCGAGAGCGAAATCACCTGCGTCGGAGCAACGTCCATCAGCTGAATTTCTTCCGGTGACTTCAGAGGGAAATCCCCGCGATAACGGCAGCTCACGAGTTTATCGAGGAACTCACCGTTGTCACCGAGAGTCGCATTGGCCTGCGCAACCACATAATGGTCTTCTTCGTTTGCCGAAAGGAAAACTGATTTGCCGGTATCTTTGCCCTTCTCAACAACTCGGTATGGAGTTTCGACAAAACCATACGGGTTGAGGCGCGAATAGGTCGCCATGGAAGTAATCAGACCGATGTTCGGGCCTTCCGGTGTCTCAATCGGGCACAGGCGGCCATAATGTGTATAGTGAACGTCACGCACTTCAAAGCCCGCGCGTTCGCGCGTTAGGCCACCGGGCCCGAGCGCATTGAGGCGACGCTTATGCGTAATCTCTGACAGCGGATTCGTCTGGTCCATGAACTGTGAAAGCTGGCTCGCGCCGAAGAATTCGTTCATGACGGCAGTGATCGGCTTAATAGAAATGAGGAGCTGCGGCGTCATGATGTCGACGTCATTCATGCTCATACGCTCTTTGACGACGCGTTCCATGCGCGTAAAACCTGCTTTCAGCTGCGTGGTGAGAAGTTCGCCCACCGTGCGCACGCGGCGGTTACCTAAGTGGTCGATATCGTCATACTGATAACCAGGCACTTCATGAATCAGGTTCACCATGTACTTGCATGTCTCGACGATGTCGAGCGGACGCAGGGTCTGTGTGTCGACGTCATCGCCGAATTCTTTCGGGCTTAAGTGCTTGAAGCGTGCGTTGATCTTATAGCGACCTACGCTGCCCATATTGTACGTTTTCGGATCAAAAAACAAACGCTGCAATTCTGCATTCGCGCGCTCGATATTCTTTGTGCGTTTCTCTGCATCGCCATGGTCGGGGCTGTAGTCGAGCGGCTTCTGGTGCTTGATGAACTCCATAAGCGCTTCTTCAGTCGAATTCACTCCGTCTTTGTCGAGAGAATTGAATACGACGCGGTGATCTACCGCGCCCTTATTGACGATCAGTTCGATCTTGTCGATTTTCGCATCTTTGAGAATGTCCAGGTTGTCTTCGTTGAGCGCTTGTCCGGCTTCAATGAGGATCTCCCCCGTTTCAGGGTGTGCAACGTCGGTGAGAATGCGGCGACCGATGAATTTTGCCAGCGTCTTTGACTGAACGCCTTTGATCACCGCGCTTTCTGCCTCATAAAACAGGCGCAGAATCTGCTCGTTAGTGCCGTAGCCCAGTGCTTTCAGCAGCAGCGTAAAGGGGAATTTTTTGCGGCGGTCAATGCGCGCAATCAGCAGACCCTTGGCGTCCATTTCGAATTCAAGCCATGAACCTTTATGGTCGGGAATAATACGTGAGGAGAAGATATTTTTTGCTTCGTCGAAGAAGATAAAAATACCCGGTGAGCGGTGCAGCTGGTTGACGATAACGCGCTCGGCGCCGTTAATGATAAATGTGCCGGTCGGCGTCATCATCGGCAGGTCGCCCATGTAAACTTCTTGTTCGCGCACTTCGCCTGTCTCAATCGCAATCAGGCGAATCGTCGCCTTCAGCGGCGCGGCATAGGTCAGACCGTTGATTTTGCAATCCCAAATATCGCGTTTTGGTTCTCCGAGGGTGTACTCGACGAATTCGAGCACCACATCACCATTCGAGCTTTCGATCGGAAAGCTGTCTTCGAATACCGATTGCAGGCCGATGCGCTTGCGCTTCGCCATAGGCGTATCGATTTGCAGAAATTCGTTATACGAAATTGTCTGCACCTCGATGAGCGGAGGCACATCCAGTGACTTGCGGATTTTTCCGAAATTGACGATTTTGAACGACGAAGTATCCTCGCCTACACGTACGACATTAGAATCTGACATTTTGCTCCTCTGACATCAGCAGAAAGAAAAATACAAAACCTATCGACCCTGAATCGCCGTCAGGCAATCCACGGGCCGCTAGGTCTGAAAGGGAATCTGGCAAGAAAGGGTAAGGCACTACTTGAGCGCGATTTTGCCGCCCAAGGCCTCGATTTCTTTCTTGATTTTTTCAGCTTCTTCTTTGGAAACGCCCTCTTTCAGAACGCCTGTACCGCCCTCAACGAGCTTCTTTGCGTCCATCAGCGGGAGGTTGGTGATTTCGCGTACTTTCTTGATTGCGTCGACTTTTTTGTCACCGGTAAAACCTTCGAGTACTACGTTGAATTCAGTTTTTTCTTCGCCTGCCGCCGCAGCTCCTGCCGCCGGCGCAGCTACTGCCGCTACCGCAACGGGTGCCGCAGCTGAAATGCCGAATTTATCTTCCATCGCTTTGACGAGTTCTGCCGCCTGTACAATGGTGAGTGAACCAATTTTATCTAACAGCTCCTGTACCATACTAACTCCTTAAACTTTCCCCTATCTACTCTTAAGTATCTCTACTAAGACGTTATTATCCGTTTTTCTCGGCGACGCTCTTTATGCCGCGTGCAAGAGACGCGATAACATTGTTGAGCGTACCGGCGATTTTTGTCGCGGGCGAATTGAGCATTGCTGCCAACTGCGCCAGAATCTGTTCGCGCGAAGGCAGGTCGGCGATTGCCGCCACGCCTTTCGCGTCAAAATATGTCGCTTCCATTACGCCGGCGGTAATCTTCAGCTTCTCATTATCTTTGCTGAAATCGCGCAGCACTTTCGCCACTGCCGGAACGTCGCTGCCCGCAAAGGCAATCGCATTCGGTCCCTTGAGTGTCGAATCGTAAGGAAAATCTTTTGCCGCACCCGATTCTTTGAGCGCAATGCTGAATACGTTATTCTTTACAACAGTATACGAAGCACCTGCGTCGCGAAGTTTTTTGCGCAGGGCGCTGATCTGTACCACGTCAAGACCCTGATAGTGCGTCACAATAAAATTCGGACGCGACTTCAGCATCGCTGCGTATTCTTCTTTTAATCCTGTTTTTTCCGCTGATGGCATAATATCCCCGGCTTAGCGCATTTCCTTGATGTTAATCTTGATCGCCGGCGTCATGGTCCCGGCGACGTACATACCCACGATGTAATCACCTTTCGCGTCAGAAGGTTTTTCTTTCAGAATAGTCTGGAACACCATTTCGGCATTATCTTTGAGTTGCTCTGCGTTGAATGACATGCGCCCCATCGGCACATGCACAACACCCGTTTTGTCGGCGCGATATTCAATGCGTCCTGAGGTCAGCTGCGCAATAATACCTTTCATGTCCGTCGTTACGGTTCCTGATTTCGGTTTCGGCATCAGGCCCCGCTTACCAAGCACCTGGCCCAACTTGCCGACGTCTTTCATCATATCGGGAGTAGCCACGACGAAGTCGAAATCAACCCAGCCACCCTGCACTTTCTGGATCATGTCGTCATCGCCGACGTAATCCGCACCGGCGGCGCGCGCTTCTTCAGCTTTGTCGCCCTTGGCAAAGACGAGAATTTTTACTTTTTTGCCCGTGCCGTGAGGTAACTGAACAATGCCGCGCACATTTTGTGTGCTCTTATAGCGGATGTTAAAGTGACCTTCGAGAGTTGAATCGAATTTGGTATAATTTACTTCTTTGAGCAGCTTCATTGCATCAAGCAATGAATATTCTTTTTCGGGATTGACCTTTTCTGCCGCTGCGCGGTATTTTTTTCCGTGTTTTGCCATCTTATTAACCCTGAACAGTTACTCCCATTGAACGCGCGGTACCTGCGATAATGAGCTTTGCCGCTTCGATGTCGTTCGCGTTGAGATCGGGCATTTTCTGCTTCGCGATCTGCTCGAGCTGAGCCTGCGTAATAGAGCCTACTTTTTCTTTATGAGGAATTTTGGAACCGCTTTCTATCTTAGCAGCCTTCTTAATGAGGTCGCTCGCGGGCGGAACCTTGGTAATAAAAGTAAAGGAGCGGTCAGAAAAAACAGTGACGATGACAGGTATGATGCTGCCAGCTTGAGCCTGCGTTTTTGCATTAAACTGCTTGCAGAACTCCATGAGGTTGACGCCCTGCGGCCCCAAAGCAGTACCAACAGGCGGCGCTGGATTCGCCTTTCCCGCAGGAATCTGGAGTTTAACCTGTGCTACGATCTTTTTTGCTGCCATGAGTGACCCTTTAACTTACTTGCGAGCTGCCATTTTGCAAAATTGCGACATACCGCAAACTATATTTTACTTACCTGCAGGTAATCGAGCTCAACCGGGGTCGCCCGGCCGAAAATCTCCACCCGCACCCGTACTTTACCTTTTTCCGGGTTAACATCATCGATGGTACCCTGAAAATTAGCAAACGGACCATCGATAATCTTGACAATTTCGCCCTCGGAGAAGAAAATACGCGGAGTTTGCTTTTCTTCTGCCACTGCCGGCCCCATTTCGGTGAATAAGGAGTGCATTTCTTCTTCACTGAGCACCTGCGGATCTGTCCCGGCGCTCACGAACCCCATAATGCCCGGTAGAGCACGAATGCGGTGCTGCAATTCATCGGTCAATTCGGCCTCGATAAATACGTAGCCCGGCATCAGCTTTTTCTTGACGATACGCTTTTTGCCGCCCCTGAGCTCCGCCATTTCATGGAGGGGGATTTTCACCTGCCCCACTTTGGCACCGTCAGGCCATTTGGTCTTCTGACGCTCTATCAGCTTTTTTACCTTGTCTTCATGCGACGACAGCGTCGTCACGACATACCATTGCATCGCCATGCTTAGCCGCCCAGTAGTGAGCGGAACACCCTGTCTATACCGCCATCGACAGCATAGATCAGCACGGCAAAAATAATTACCGTGACAAAAACCACGAGCGTAGAACGGGATACATCATCCCACGATGGCCATGTCGCCTTTCGCAGTTCGGCACGCGCCTCGACGAGAAATTGCCAAATCTTTTTCATAGTGCTCCTCTAATTTGTACCAGCAGAGATTGCGCATCCCGTGCCGCTACGTTTACTTCAGGGCAGGAAGGAATCGAACCCTCATTAACGGTTTTGGAGACCGTCGTTCTACCGTTGAACTACTGCCCTAAACTCCAGCGCAGCCTTTGCGGATTTTCCGCGCCAGCTGCACCATTAGCCCACGACCGGAATCGAACCGGTGACCTTTTCCTTACCATGGAAATGCTCTACCGACTGAGCTACGTGGGCCTACAGCCCACGTAGCTCAGTCGGTCAAACCAAGTTGCGTAGACCATTTTGCTTTGAGCAAATACATGAGCGCGTTACGCGCATGTATTTGCTCAAAAACACTGCGGAGCAGGAGGGATTCGAACCCTCGGTACCAGTTACCTAGTACAACAGTTTAGCAAACTGCCGCTTTCGACCACTCAGCCACCGCTCCTAAGTCGCGTCGGTTTCGTGCTTCACACGTCTCCGCTTTGCTTCGGAGACCAGAGCGGTTTGCGTCGCAAACCGCGTGATCACAGCCACCGCTCCACTAATTCCCCTGCACGATACTCCGCCTCAGACGGCGTATGGCGCAGGGTTAGTGCGGAGGAGGTAGGATTCGAACCCACGAGACCCGTGAAGGCCTAACGGTTTTCAAGACCGCCGCATTCGACCACTCTGCCACTCCTCCCGATTTTTTACCGTCCGAGGGTCTGGACAATAAAAAAAGACCTCGCGGTCTAATCTTGCATATTTCGAGATCGAAACATGGCGTCAATATAAACAAAGGGTTTTACGCCGCAATCGGCGTTCTGTTAACGTTCGGCGCACATGAGTACCGCGACGACGGCGCTTTCCGGTGAATTAGCGGCAAAATCCGCAGAAAATATACTTGAAATCCGGGGTCTGACACTCAACTTCAAAGCCGGCGGCAATACGATACACGCGCTGCGCGGGGTCGATTTAACACTCGCAAACGGAGAAATTCTCGCGATCGTCGGTGAATCGGGCAGCGGAAAATCCGTCACGGGTCTCAGTATTCTGCGCCTGCACGGCAAAACGGCCACGATGGCCGGTTCGATCAACTTTCGCGGTCGAGACCTGATAGGTCTTGATGAAGAAGAAATGCGATCTTATCGCGGCGGAAAAATCGCGATGATATTTCAGGAGCCGATGACCGCCCTGAACCCGGTTTTTACCGTGGGTTTCCAGCTCGCCGAAGTGCTGAAGCTGCACTGTAACCTCGATAGAGCCGCGGCGGAAAAACGTTCGATCGAATTAATGAACAAAGTGGGCATTCCCGAGCCCGAACTGCGCCTGAAGAGTTTTCCCTTTCAACTTTCGGGTGGTATGCGCCAGCGCATTCTGATCGCGATGGCGCTCGCTGCCGCTCCTGAGATTCTGATCGCCGACGAACCCACGACGGCACTCGATGTGACGATACAGTCGCAGATTCTGCGGTTGTTGCGGCAAATCAACGAAACAGAAAAAACCGCAATGATATTTATTACGCACGATTTGGGTATTGTTGCCAAACTGGCGCACCGCGTAGCCGTTATGTATGCCGGTGAAATTGTCGAGTACGGCAGCGTAGCCGAAATTTTCTCTTCGGCGAAACACCCTTACACGCAGGCGTTATTGGCCTCTGTGCACGACGCTCCGCGCGGGCAGAAACTTTTTGCGATCGCGGGTTCACCGCCCGTTCTGACCTCATTGCCTGCCGGTTGCGCGTTCGCCGCGCGCTGCAACTATGCAGAACAGCGCTGCAATGCAACTGTAACTCCGCAGAAGATGGCGAACCGTATGTGGCGCTGCATACGTGCATGAGCGGCGAGAAAATTACCTTCTTTTGTGACGGTGCTTCACGCGGCAACCCCGGTGACGCGGCGTTTGGTGTCGTCGCCTTTGCGGGCAAGGCGGATATCCCACTCAATGAATTTAAACTCGATGAGTCAAAGGCCCTGTTTATTCGCGCGGAGCGCCTCGGTAAACGCACGAACAACGAAGCCGAATATGCCGCGCTGCTCGCCGCGCTCGAATTCTGTACAGAAAAAAATATCAAGGCCCCGGTAATCTGCTCGGACAGCGAACTGGTCATCAAACAATTGCGCGGCGAATATAAAGTTAAAGGTGAAAACCTGAAAGGGCTGTATGCGCAGGCGTTACCGCTGGTGCAAAAAATCAAACCGTCCCTTGTGCATGTGCGCAGAGAAAAAAATCAGATCGCCGATTTTCTGGCCAACCGCGCTCTCGACACCCTGCCCGCCTGAAATGACCGACGCCGAATCTGACGATCTGATTCCCGGACAATTGCCCCCATGGTGTGACGCCGCAGAACTCAGCGATGTACAGGGAGAGGCGATTGAAAGCGCCGTCGAAGAGCGCAGCCTGACCGGCGAAGCGCTGAACCTTATCTGCACACAGGCATTTCGCCGCATCGGCGCTCGCCTCGAAAATTATCAATTGCGCGAAGGGCAGGTACAGATGTCGCAGCAGATTCTGCGCTCCTTTTATCGTGAGCGCAATGCCGTCATTGAAGCGGCGACGGGTGTCGGCAAATCATTCGCCTATCTTGTCGCGGCGCTTGCATACAGCTACCTGACCGGCAACCGCGTTGTGGTCGCCACTGAAACCAAGGCGCTGCAATGGCAGCTATTTGAAAAAGATCTACCATTTCTCCATTCGGCGCTCGATGATCAGCTGCGCTTCTCTCTCTGCCTCGGTTCAGGTAATTATTATTGCCGTCTGCGCTACGAACAGATGCTGCACGAAGGCACCTTCCGCGACCTGATCGAAAGCGAACAATTAGGCGAACTACGCGCGTGGGCGGCAGAAATTGCCTTAAATGAGAAGCTCGCGGGCAGCCGCTATGAACCCGCCCCCAAAATGCCCGAAGCAATCTGGGGACTAGTCACACGCGACAGCGATGGATGCCCGGCAGCGCGCTGTCCGCACTATACGTCATGCAACTATTACCGCGAGCGCAAAAAATGGGGCGACGCGCAGCTGCTGGTTGCGAACCATCACCTGCTGCTCTATCATCTGCTGAACGACAAACACACCCTGCCTGAATACGGTGCGGTGGTGATCGATGAGGCACACGGACTTATTCGCACGGGATACAATATCTTCACCGCCAGTTTTGCCCGCCATGAACTTGCGGAGGCAAAAAAGTCGATCGATAAAATACTCACGCAACACACCGGCATTCAGGGCGAACAGCGGCAAGAGATCGGTGAACTCGCCGAACTCGCGCAGAATCGCTGGGAGACTTTTTTTTCCCGCTGGGAAGTCGAAACCGACATGGTATTTAAGGATTCAGGCACCGCGTTGATACGCGCGAACATCGGCGATGTACCAGAAATTGCCGGAGTAATCACCGATCTTGCGGAAAAATTCGAAAACCTGAAAGGCGAAGATCTCGACCCGCAGCTGATGAACAGCATCAACGCGCAGTTCAAACAATTGCGCAAGATGGCAGATTTTGCGCGCATGTTTTCCCAATTTGACGCGGAGCGCGTGGTCTACTGGTCAGAAAAACGAAATGAAAAGTTTTCGCTCAATGCCTGCAGGCTGGCGCTCGGCGAAACTCTCGCCGACTTGATGCCCGAACTCAGGCTATACACGTCGGCGACCATAGGCTACTGGCCATACGCCGATTTTCCCAGTAAAAAATCCGATCTCATTCAGCGCGGATTTTTCGATCGGTTTCTGTCAGACGCCCTGCCGCTGGCCGAAGAAGGCAGCATCGACTGTAATATTTTTTTCTCGCCGTTCAATTACCGGGAACACGCCGCACTCTACGCACCCGAACACCTGCTGATTCCCGAGCACGGCGCGCCCGCCGAAGTACTTTCTGCCTACTTCGATCTGCTCACCGAAGAAATTGCTTCGCTGGTTACCATGTCGCAGGGGGGCGCGCTGGTACTGTTTACATCCAACTTTAATCTGAATCAGGTTGCCCGACGGCTGCGCGACGCGATTGATCTGCCGGTTTTTTCGCAGCTTGAAGACGGCGTGCAAGACGCTCTGCAAAAATTCCGTAACGACAAAGAATCGGTGCTTTTGGGTTCGCAGTCATTCTGGCAGGGTATCGACGTCGCCGGCGACGGGCTGCGTCTCTTGGTCATCACAAAACTTCTGTTCACACCGCCCGATGATCCGATTTTCAAAGCGCGTTCGGAAAACCTTGAAACGCGCGGGCGCCGCCCGTTCTTCGACCTTGCATTGCCGCACACCTCGACAATGCTCAGACAAGCTTTCGGACGGCTGATTCGCACCGAACAGGACAAGGGTGTGGTCGCGCTGCTCGACAGCCGCGTTTGGCAGAAAACATACGGCAAGACACTTATCGCCAATTTGCCGCGCGTTCAGGTTTTGCGCACCTACGGTGAACTAGAGCGCGCCAACGAAAAATATGGACTATTAAAGTATATG
>JAEUSA010000298.1 GCA_016788945.1 Leptospiraceae bacterium | reverse complement strand
CGCTTATTGCGTGTTTTTTTACCGCGTGTCGGTTTACCCCAAGGAGTCACCGGATGGCGACCACCGGAAGTTTTACCTTCACCACCACCGAGCGGGTGATCGACAGGGTTCATCGCCACACCGCGTACGCGAGGGCGTTTGCCGAGCCAGCGCGAACGACCGGCTTTGCCGATCGAAACCAGTTCGTGCTCGTGATTGCCAACTATACCTATCGTCGCCATGCAACGGCTGTGCACTTTGCGCGTTTCACCCGAAGGGAGCTTGATGATTGTATAATCGCCGTCGCGACCACTGATGATCGCAAACGAACCTGCTGAGCGTGCCAGCTGACCGCCGCGGCCGAGCGTCAGCTCGACGTTGTGCACATTGGCACCAATCGGCAACGTGCCGATCGGCGCTGCGTTACCGACTTCGATTTCGACTTTATCCGCAGAAATTATTTTCTGGCCGACTTTAAGACCTTGCGGTGCAATAATGTATGCCCGCGCGCCGTCGGCGTAACAGACCAGTGCAATATTTGCACTGCGGTTCGGATCGTATTCAATTGTTTCAACAACTGCCGGCACATTCATCTTATTACGACGGAAGTCGATGATGCGGTAGCGGCGCTTATGTCCGCCGCCACGACGGCGAACCGTAATGCGGCCGTAGTTGTTGCGACCAGCTGTCTCTTTGAGATAAGTCAACAGCGGCTTGTACGGCTCTGTTGCTGTTACTTCTGAAGATTTGAGTACCGTTTTGTAACGGAGTGTGGGAGTATTGGGGTTAAATCTTTTAATTGGCATAAATCCTCTTATACTCCTTCAAACAGAGCAATTTTGTCGTTCTTGCCGAGGTACACGTAGGCTTTTTTGCGGCGGCGTGTGAAACCGACATTGTAGCGGTTTGCCTTTGCATCAGAACGGCTCACCAGCGTATTCACCTTCACGGGCGTTACGCCGAAAATTTTGCGGATTGCCTGCGCGACGAGAGTCTTGTTCGCGTTGATATCAACTTCGAACACATAACAATTCTGCGCACGCAGTGCCTCGGCCTTTTCAGACACGAGCGGCTTTTTAATTACATCATACAGATTCATATTTCCTCTATAGCACCGCTGAGAACTTCTTGTCGAGTTCTTGCAACGCAGCTTTGCTGATTACCAGACCCGCATTGTAAAAAAGAGACGTGGCCGCGATACGTGATGAACTGAGCGGCTTCACCCACGGAATGTTGCGCAGTGACTTGGCATCTTTCGTTTCAGCAGAAGACATGATGACCGCGATCGAGTGGCGGGCTTTGTTGCTGTTAGCGCGCAGTTTTTTCTTCTCACGGCCTTCAGTTTGCAATTTGGCACCGGCCGCAATCTTGCTGATAGCTTGAAATGCTGCCTTAGCAGAAGGTTTGTCAAGATTCAGGCCATCGTATACCGCGACTTTTTTATCCTGCACTTTCTGCGCAAGAATGTGCGCTACACCCACCTGCTTCTTCTGGCGTGAAATGCTGTCTGCATAGCTGCGCGGCAGCGGACCAAACACGATACCACCGTGGCGCCACTGCGGCGAACGGGTAGAACCCTGGCGCGCATTGCCCGTACCTTTTTGTTTCCATGGCTTTTTGCCGCCACCGGAAACTTCCGCCTTGGTTTTGGTCTTATGCGTACCCTGGCGTGCGTTTGCCTGTTCTGCCTTGATAACTTCCCAGATCAGGTGCTTGTTTACCTTGAGGGATGCAATCTTGTCAGAGATCGGCGCTTCGCCGGCTCCCGAACCTGAATTGGAATAAATTTTGAGCGATGCCATTGTTAATCCTTAGTTTTGGTACAGAAATACCGTAGCACCCTTCGGCCCCGGAATTGCTCCCTTGAGCAGTACTACATTTTCGTCGCTCAGCACGCGAAATACTTCTACGTTGCGGACAGTTGCGCTTTTTGCGCCCTTGTGACCGGGCATTCTTTTGCCTTTTTGTACTTCGCCGGGGATCTTACGGTTACCGATTGAACCGGGTGCGCGGTGAAATTTTGAACCGTGCGTCATACGACCGCCACCAAAATTGTAGCGCTTAACGACGCCGGCAAAACCTTTACCTTTGCTGGTGCCGGTTACGAAGATTTTTTCACCGGCCTGAAACAGATCACAAGTGAGCGCATCGCCCGCCTGTTTGTCCGTTGCATAATCGCGCAGCTCTATCGCTTCGCGAACAAATTTTCCGGTTTTTTCTTTGGCTGTCTTCTGATGGCCTTTGGTTGATTTTGCCACTGCCTTTTCTGCAATTTCACCGAAGCCGATCTGAACAGCTGAGTAGCCGTCTTTTTCTTTCGTTTTCACTTGCAGAACGGGGCACGGGCCGGCCTGTACCGCGGTGACTGCAACCTGCTCTCCGGCGTCGTTCCAGACGCTGAGCATACCGATTTTTTTAGCGAGGAGGCCCTTTTGCATTTGTGAATCCTATTACGATTTGATATAGACCATCACACCCGCTGGAAGCTGTAGCTTCATCAGCGCGTCGATGGTGTCTTCTGTTGGTTCAAGAATGTCGATCAGTCGTGAATGCGTGCGCATTTCGTACTGATCGCGCGAATCTTTATAGACGAACGTCGAACGGAGAACTGTAAACTTCTCGATTTTTGTCGGCAGAGGCACCGGGCCCGCGATTTTCGCGCGGGTCCGCTGCACTGTACCAACGATGTCACCGGTCGACTGGTCAAGCAGCCGCTGGTCGAACGACTTGAGTTTTACGCGTATCTTCTGAGCGGCCATTTGCTGTTACTCGATGATCTTGCCGACAACGCCCGCGCCGATGGTACGACCACCTTCGCGAATCGCGAAACGAAGACCTTCTTCCATCGCGATCGGGCTGATCAGCTCAGCAGTGATAGTGACGTTATCACCCGGGTTCACCATTTCAACACCTGTTGGCAGGTTGATGGTACCAGTTACGTCTGTGGTTCTGAAATAGAACTGCGGACGATACTTGTCGAAGAATGGAGTGTGGCGACCACCCTCGTCTTTTGTCAGAACAAGAACTTCACCAGAGAACTTCTTGTGTGGCTTCACTGAACCGGGCTTCGCAATTACCTGACCGCGCTCAATTTCTTCTTTCTTTGTGCCGCGGAGCAAGAGACCTACGTTGTCACCAGCTTGACCGAAGTCGAGCAGCTTGCGGAACATTTCGATACCTGTAACAATTGTCTTCTGTGTATCGCGGATACCTACGATTTCGATCTCTTCGTTCACGTTGATCTTACCGCGCTCAACACGACCTGTACAAACTGTACCACGGCCTGTGATCGAGAACACGTCTTCGACCGGCATCAGGAACGGCTTGTCGACAACGCGTACCGGATCTTTAACATAAGAATCGAGAGTTTCTGCGAGCTTGAGAATCGCGCCTTCACCGAGGTCACCTGCGTCGCCTTCAACAGCCTTGAGAGCTGAACCAGGAACAAACGGGATCTCGTTACCCGGGAAGCCGTACTTTGTCAGCAAGTCGCGGACTTCCATCTCAACGAGCTCTTGCATCTCTTTACGATCGCCTTCTGGCAACATGTCTACCTTATTAAGGAACACAACGATCTGAGGAACACCAACCTGACGCGCCAGCAGAATGTGCTCGCGAGTTTGTGGCATCGGGCCGTCAACGGCTGACACTACGAGAATCGCTGCATCCATCTGAGCAGCACCGGTGATCATGTTCTTCACATAGTCAGCGTGGCCCGGGCAGTCAACGTGTGCATAGTGACGGTTTGCCGTTTCGTACTCTTGGTGCGATGTCGCGATGGTGATACCGCGCGCACGCTCTTCTGGTGCATTGTCGATTTCAGCGTATGATACCGCTTTGTTTTTACCGCCGAATTTGCGCGCCAGCACCGTTGTGATCGCAGCTGTCAGCGTTGTTTTACCATGGTCAACGTGGCCGATTGTACCGACGTTCACGTGTGGTTTACTTCTGTCAAATTTTTCCTTTGCCATTTACGTTCTCCTCAATATTTCGGGCTCTGCCGCACACTGCACCCTCGGCGAATTTTTTGCAAATTCGCATGGGCCGTCTGCACGACAAAGCCTCAAATCATAAAAGTTCGCACTGGTTTTGTAATCCAGACCCGGCCAACACTTAGCCAAGCCACCAAGTACAGGCAGTCAGTTTTTGAAATTGCGTCATGGTGACAATAAAAATCGAATTTATGGCACTTAACCTTTCCTCACACGCAAGGTAGCTCATGCGACATAACCCCACGCTCATAGCGCGGAGTGCTCACGAGGCTAACCGCCGGTTGGCGGGCGTGCAGGCTCTCTGCCGAAACGGAAACCCGCTGAAAGCAGAAACTGATGCCCCGTCGTTGTCACAACCTCTGAATTGCTCTGGATAAATGGCATAAACGAGAAGAAACTGCCGAAAGCGTCAGCCATCAACCGGTATTCTAAGCCCAATGCCACAGCGCTCTGCGGAAAAAACTGCAACGCGACACGCAAACCTGCCTGCACGCCAATACCTGAAGCACCGTCAGATTTGCCGTTGGAAAGAGGCAGTGTATACGGCGATTGAAAGACGTATTTTGCCTCACTCATCCCCAACCCCACCATAGCGCCGATGTCGATCGCGATCCAATGGGCCGCTGGAACACTGTAGCCTAAATGAAACAGGCCGCGAACGGAATTAAAGGAGGGTGTATTCGCCGAGGAGGACGCCTGAATCGTTTCGGCGGTGAGCTTGTCTTTGCTGTCATACTGCGAGAAGCGCCAATCGCTCGAACCAGAGGGGTGCGCAAAAAGGCCGTTGAGTTCACCACCGATGATAAACTGGCCGGGCCCCGCCTCGCTATACGATAAAATGCGGAGGCCAACCTGTATTGCGGGCGTCATCGCCAGAGCATTCATCGTCTCTGCCTTCGTGCTGCCGGCAACGGAATCGAAATTCTTATGCTTAACGTTAGTGCTCAGAACACCCGGCCCGCCGACAACCTCCATAACGCCGTGCGCCGTCAGCCCAACCGGCGCCACAATGGCGATGGTTATGAGACATAATCTACTCCACTGGCCGCGGCGGCGCATAGACCACCTGATCCTCCCCCGCCACGCAGTCGAGCAAAAACAGGGTGGCCGGCAAATTATGCACGCAACCGCCGGTATTATGTCACATTTAAACATTGTCTTAGCTATGGAATTCCGCGGCTGACATAGCTCATGGGCGACTCAAAGGTGAACAAGTATTCACTTTTGGACTTTACAGGATAATAGGGTCTTTTTATATGTATTGGACGCCGCACAACGGCGTACAGAATATCCTTGTGGAGGATCTTATGGCAACGGAAAAAATAAAGGCGGATGCTCTGGTCGCGATCATCGGCGCAGGTTTCAGCGGCCTCGGCATGGCGAAGAAACTAAAAGATGCGGGCATTGAAGACTTTGTCATTCTCGAAGCCGCAGACGAAGTCGGCGGCACATGGCGCGACAGCAAGTACCCGGGTGCGGCGGTCGATGTTCCCAACCATCTTTACTCCTATTCATTCGAACAAAACCCCAACTGGACGCGCATGTTTTCTGATTCGGGGGAAATACAACAGTATATCGTGGGAATTGCGGATAAATACAATCTGAGGCCGAAGATACGCTTCAATACGAAAGTTGTCGAGGCACATTTCGACGAGGCCAACAACCTTTGGCAGGCAAAGACTAATAAGGGAGAAATCCTCACTGCGCGCTTTGTCGTGGGCGCCATGGGACCTTTTGCCGAATCGCGCATACCAGATGTGCCCGGGGTGAAGAAATTCAAGGGCATCATGGCACACACTGCCAAGTGGGATAACAAAATTGATCTCAGGGGCAAACGTGTGGCTGTCGTCGGCAGTGGCGCGAGTGCGATTCAGGTAGTACCTGCCGTGCAGCCCCTCGTCAAAGAACTCAAAGTGTTTCAACGCACACCGTCATGGATTGTGCCGAAAGCCGACTACGAATACAGCGAACTCGAAAAAATGGTGTATCGTTATCTGCCGTTCACGCAGAAAGTCAGGCGTGCGGTGATTTATGGCCTGACGGAACTTTTGGCGACGGCGATCGTCTGGGATACTCCGATGACTGACCTTTTAGAGCGCATCTCGCGCCGGCACATGGAAAAAGCGATTCAGGATCCAGAGCTCAGACGCAAGGTCACACCGAATTACCGTCTCGGCCGTACGCGCATGCTGATTTCCAACGATTGGTACCCGGCACTCGCGCAATCGAATGTAGAACTCGTCAACCATGGCGTCGAGGCGCTGACAGAAAACGGCATCGTCGCCGACGGCAAAGAATACCAGGTCGATATCATCATTTGGGCCACGGGATATAAATCACCGTCCGAAGGTTTTCCGTTTCCGCTCACCGGTATCAAAGGGCGCGACCTGAACAGCTATTGGGCCGAGGGAGCTAAAGCTTATAAAGGCGTGACCATTGCCGGTTTTCCGAACCTGTTCACGCTGATGGGCCCGAACACCGGCCCAGGGCACACTTCGGTTCTTGTTTATGTCGAAGCACAGCAGGAATACATTGTTCAGGCGATACAGCGCTGTCAGAAAAATCATATCGGTTATCTCAGCGTGCGTGAAGATAAGCAAGAAGAGTTTAACCACGAGCTCGCCAAAAAAATGGCAAGAACCACTTGGGGTGCCGGCGGCAACAGCTGGTACTACACGAAAGATGGCCGCAATACCACGTTATATCCGGGTTTCGCGACTGACTATGTACTGAGCGTTCGCAAGTTCGAACTCGACGACTATAGCGTAAAAAGCGCGTAAGGAGACTCTATGAAAATTCTGCAACTGGCACTGGCGGCACTGATTACCGCCGGTAGCATCAGCGCCGCGCCCAAGGCAGCGAAGAAACCCAAGAATTTTGCCGATCTGTTCGGCAAGCAGTGGACTCTGGAAAAAGCAATGGTCAAAGGTAAGGACATGACCGAAGGCCTCAATAGTAAGATGACCGGCGGCGCGCTCGTTTTCACGTTCGCCGAAGATGGCGCGATGACCACAACCGACCCGGAAGTCGTCGCGGCCGACTGGAAGTTTAACGAGAAAGGCCTGAACATCCACACAGAAAACAAGCCAACACCCGAGACCCCCGCCGGCGCCAAGGGGCCTCAGGGCACGATTTTCTACCAGATCAAGAAGCTGACCGCGGACACCTTAATGCTCGAAATTCCTCTAATGAA
>JAEUSA010000264.1 GCA_016788945.1 Leptospiraceae bacterium | reverse complement strand
GGTGAAGATCTTGAATCAGTTTATAAAGCATGCAAAGCTATGGGCGAAATCACCGACGATTTTTCGCTGATTTCGCTGACCTATCTGCCTGAAATAGAGACCCGCGATGCACGCCTCGGCCTGCGACAGAAGATCAGCGATGCCCGTTCTCTCGTCGCGCAGAAAAAATATGCACAAGCGACAGAATTATTGGAGCACGCCTATGAGGCTTCGAAAGACAATCTGCACGTCGCCCGCGCGCTCGCGCATATCTTTTACAAAGCCGGCAAGATAAACGAAGCCGTGCGCTATTTCGATCTCTACAGCGAAGAGAACCCCGGTGACTCACAGGCGATTGAATCATTGGGTATGCTGCTCATTAAACTCGGTGATACTGAGCGTGCGGCAGATGTACTCACCCGCCTCAAGATACGCAACCCGCGCGATGAGCGCATAGCCGAGCAACTGAATAAAATTTACAAGTAATCCCGAATGAACATCGAGAGCAACTACCGGCAAGCTCTCAGCACGCGCATCCAAAAGATAGCGCAAATTCCGGAAAGTGAAGCGGCTGAATTTGTGAGGTTGTTTTCTCTGAAAAAACTCGCAGAAAAACAGCATCTGTTACGTGCCGGCGATGCGGCCCGCGATGCTGCGTTTATCGCGACGGGGGCTGTGCGGGAATATTTCACCGATTACTCAGGCAATGATTTTAACAAGAACTTTGCCTTCGCAGGCGAATTTACCGGGTCATACTACGATCTACTGAGTGGAAAACCTTCGATTGCTTCAATCGAAACGCTGACCGTTACCGAACTGCTGATCGCTCCATTTTACCATGTCGCAAAATTTTACGAACGCAGCGCCGAATGGCAACGCGTCGCCCGCGTCACGGCCGAAAATCTGTTTCTAAAAAAGGCGCGGCGCGAATACGAGTTCATCATCATGACCGCAGAAGAACGTTATCGGCAATTCATCGCCGAAAATGCGGCCATGCTCGACAAAATTCCGCAATACCATCTCGCTTCCTATCTCGGTATTACCCCCGTGGCTCTCAGCCGCATACGCAAACGCGTCGAAAAGTCCCTCATTATTAACCCGGGTTAATGACAAACCCGCGCGGCTGTGGTAGAAAATTCTACTACTTTTATGGGGGTATCTATGAATAACGCAAAATACGCATCTTGGTTTTCGTTCGCTGCGGGAACATTGCTTATCACTATGCTGGCGATCAGCTTAAAGGCCGGGGTCACGCAGCAGGAGTTCGAATTTGTGAAGCCCGCGGCTGTTTACAGGGACGGCCTTCTCCACTTTGCCACACCGCTACGAATGATCCTCAGCTTTGACAACCTGTTTATCGTGGCGTATGTACTGGGCACTTTTTTCTTTTGCCGCGTGCTGCGCGAGGCAAATTCCGATGGTTCGCTGTTAAAAGCCACGCTGACGATGGTCATCAGCGGTGGGCTGCTCGACCTCGCGGAGAATCTACATATTCTCGCGATGCTGAGCGGCGCTGAGCAGGGCATTTTGCCTACGGACAACCAGATTGTCCTACAGGCCACATGCAGCGCGGTGAAATGGCACCTTGCCTATGCCGCTTTTCTGGTTATCGGTGTGGCAATGCGACCACGAAGCGGCGTGGAAAAATTGTTCGCTTTCAGTCTGATTGCGCTGCAGATGCCGATCGGCATACTCGTCTACACTGTTTCAGGAAAAGAATTGTCCCAAGTATTGCAGGTCGCCCGTTACGCCAATCTGCTGGCCGGCTTTTTTCTGATTGCCTGGCTCACGGGCAGAATGTCAGCGCGGCAAAAGCTGCGTTTCAAAGATCAATCCAACGGATGATCTCGGGCCAAACATCAGACGCCGCGTCATCTGAGGCGATGAGCGAGACATGATCAAAGTCACGCGCCAGCCGGTTCATGCGACCCGGCTGGTAGAAGCGCACATCAGGCGAGTTTTTCGTCTCATCGCCTATAGTTCTGACAAAGGCCTTGTAAACAGATTCCGATGGTGCAACATTATCTACTTTGCCGGCGACGAACATAATGCGCACTCCCTTATCTTTCAGCGCGACATTATCGAGCACTTCACGCCAGACGGGCTTGCCGGCCGCATCGGTGATAGCCTTACGCGCCGCGACGAAATCTGATTTCAAACCGGGAAGGTAGCGTGCGCAAAATTCATCCGCACACAGATTCTGCCCGGTACCCTGCGCGAGACGTCTGGAAAAAGATGCCGGATACGCATAATCAAAACCCGTACCGAGAAAAAACGCCGCCCTGATATTCACTCCGGTTACCGTCGCGTGTTTTGGCGCTTCATCGAGATAGTGTGCGACCGCCTGCCCGCCGAGTGAAATGCCCGCCATGACCCACTGAGCCTCGGTCGATTGCTGGCGAATTGCGGCGGTAATTTGCGGCAAGACAACTCTGCCGAATTTTTCCAACGGCGTCTGCGGTGGAATTCGCACAGACCAGACGGCGACACCACGCGAGTTGAAAAAAGGTATAAGCGATGCATTACCAGAATTGACGAGCACCTCATCGCTGAGTAACACCGGAGAGACGACAATCAGCGAGAACGAGGGACCCGCGAGTGCACTGTAGGTTTTTGGGTAAAGGGAAACCTGGTAACTGCCACCGGAAACATCCATCGTGAAATTACGTTGATTTTCACGCGGCCCCCCGGCCCCGAGCCCCGTCGGGGGGTAGTTCGTCGTGCTCGTCGATTGGCAGCCGAAAATGCCGGTAAGGCATAACCAAACGAGGTATACCGGCTTCGATGAGTAAAACATGCCGCAAAACCAGTACTCGCACCGGCCTGTAAATCGCAAATGAACAATTGTTCGTGTTTACGCGGCTTAAGGAATCAGAAGTCTGCCTTGCGATGCGCCGCCTGACCGCAAAGCCTGGTGAGGTACACCGGGTTACCGACCAAATCTATCGCATTACGCTCCATCAACCGTTCTACGCGCCCAATCAGGTCTACCTGATCCGCGATAAGACCACGATGCTGATTGATTCCGGTTATGTCGAATCGATTGCCCCGCTCGCTCTCGCGCTGAAATCCCTCGGCCTCGCGATGCGCGACATCGACGTTATTGTCTACACGCACCCGCACATCGACCATATCACCGGGGGACTGTTATGGTCGCAGTATTCCCGGCGCACCGAGCGTTGGGGCCATTATGACATGGCCCGCGCGATTCCTGATTATCCCGAGTTCATCGATATCTGGCAGGCCGATACCGCGCGCATTCTTACCCTTGCCTATAAAGACAAGCAAGCACGCACCTCCCGCATTCGACGCGCGAACGACCGCTGGGCCCGGTTTGTCCACCGTTTTGCCGAGGGCCTCGATAGCTCGGGCGCATCCGTGCGCCACAGCTCGCGCGCAGAGGCCCTCCATGGCCACGCCAGCTCGGGCGCATCCGTGCGCCACAGCAAAATCGGCGACCGCGCGGTTATCCTTGACCGCCTGCTGAAAGAGGGGGATGAATTCTCGACAGGAAAACTCCACTTCCGTATTCTCGAGACTCCCGGGCATTGTACATGGCACATCACCCCCGTGGAAACGACGGTCGGTTTTGCCTTCACCGGCGACGTTCTGATCGGCAATATTCCCGCAATCTACGATAAGCTTGATGGCAACCTCGAACTTTTCCAGCAAACGCTTACGAAACTGCTTGATCTGCGTAAGGCATCGCCGCACATGCGCTTCATGCCGGCGCACGGTGACGAAATTCAACATCCCGAGCGCGCGATAAAGATCGTGCAGAAGACGATCGGTATTCTCGAGAATGGCCTGCTGAAAAAACTCGTCGAAGGCCGCAAAGACCTTGTCGACCTTATGGAATCGGCGTTCGGCGCGCACCTCGAGGGTGGTAACCATTTTATTACTGCGCTTGAACTGCTCGAGGCGCTGTTGCGCAAGCTGATGCGCGAAGGCCGCGTCGGTTCACAGGTTTATGCTGATGGTCATGAGGAGTTCTATCTAAAACACTGAGATGACGACTATCGCAAAAGGATTCATCGATATACCGGCGAGCATTGTGCTTACCGGCGAAGGTCTGCACATTCTTTCAAAATCACGTACCGCAATTCAGAGGGTACCCTCGCGCAGCGGACAGCCCAAAGAAGGTCTGCTTTCGCAGGCATTCAATGCCGCCACTGTGCAGAAAATGATTATGAATTCATACATCGAAGAGATGTACTATGCTTCGCCGGAATTTTTGACCAAACGCCCGCAGATAATCAGCACGACCAATCTGATCATCTATGCGATGCTGTATAAAATGCTTTCGCCGACCATGGCACGGCATGTAATTGAATCGCCTGTATTGCGCGAACACAATCGCCGCAATCCCAAGGCGGCGATTACCGATTTTAAGCATGTGCCGCAGAAAGTCATGGATGATTTTCTCACGCGCAATAAGGCTGTGCTTGCACGCATCGAGCATGAAATGATCGATGCTGTACTAAGCCGGATCACCGCCGACACACAACTGCCCGAAGAAGATAAAATTGTGCGCATGCGCAGCCTCGAGAAATTCGTGCGCTGGGTAGACAAACGCATCTGGTATCTCTATCTTATTATTTACCAGACGCCGTTAAAGGCCGAAATTGAAAAAGCTTACGTCGATTTGTTCTTTCAATACCTCGACAATACACAGATCGCCACCCATACCGGTAATCTCGTTATGGAGTTTATTCAGAATGCCGAGAAAGCTCACCTCGAGCGTGTAATCGTACGCAATCATCTCGCATCGCGCGATAAGGTCGATGAATACTTGCGCAGCAAAGCGCACCGCGAACAGGCAATTGCGCTCGCCGCGCGCAGCAAACAACAGCTCGAAATTACCTGGCAGCTACATACCGACCGCGTCAATGCGAACAAAGCTTACAATGTGAAGATTATCTTATCCAACTATGGATTAATCAATGAATCAACTCGCATGAACCTGTCGCAAAAAATGAAAACCGACACCTCGGGAATTGCTCTGTCCGATTTTTACGAGCAACCTTCCGAAGCCGGTAAACTCGGCGCCGGTCTGGGGCTGCTATACAATTCTTATCTTGAAGATGTCTGCCGCGAAAAAGGCATTCGCTATTTTTGTACAATTTTTCCCGAACCGAAACTGGAAAAGACCACAGTCACTTTAGATCTTACTTTCTAAAACTGAGCATGGGCTTGGCCCACTTGCCTCAGCGCTTTTTTTTGATTTTGATTTTTTGTGAGAGCTTTGGTGTCGACGTGGCTGCCGGCTCGGAGATGGCGCGGCGCACATCGTCCAGCAGGCCGTTGACAAAACTCGTCGTTTCAGCGCTGTCGTACTGTTTCGCCATCAGAATTGCTTCGTCGATGATCACGGCGGGTTCCGCACCCTCGGGCATAAAACGTAGTTCGGTCACCGCGATGCGCAATATCGCGCGACTGACGGGCGAAATACGCTCGAATTCCCAATTCACGAGGCGGTCTTTGATGATTTCGTCGATTTCGGCAAGGTGGTTGAACGCCGCATGGATAATAAGTCTCGCATAAGCGCGCTCTTCTTCAGGTACTGCGTAATCCATCCAATTAAACGATGTTAATTGGGCAAGATCGGGTTTTTCATCGTGGCGCGCATCATACTGAAACAACGCCTGCATTGCGAGAATGCGGGCCTTGTGACGTAGTTGCCTGAGCGACTTAGCCATGACTTAGACCTGCAGCCACAAAGCCGTTCATCGTCTCTGCCAACGAGCGCGCAGCTTCGGCGCCTTTGTTGGTCTCATCGTCGCCCGCACGGGCCTCGGCCTGCGCGGTATTTTCGACAGTCAAAACGGCGTTCATTACCGGCCGGGAAAACTCGAGGCTAACCGCCATCAAGCCGCGGGCACTTTCATTAGCAACAATGTCATAATGCCCTGTCTCTCCCCTGATCACACAACCACAAGCGATGACCGCATCGGCTTTTTTTACCGCCAATATGCGCTGCGCCGCCAGCGGCAGCTCCCATGCACCGGGAACGCTCAGCTGCAATATCTGTTCGCTTTTTAAGCCCAGCTGCATTAACTGTGCAGTCGCTGAACGCGCCAGTGCAGTGGTGATTTTTTCGTTGAACATTGCGGTAATGACCGCAACACGAGTGGTTTTATCATGAAACGGGAGCGAATAATTCCGGTCTGAAATCTGCATCAGTTATTCCGTTTCGTTTGGAGGTTAGGGGAGTTGAACCCCTGACCTTCACAATGCCATTGTGACGCTCTCACAGCTGAGCTAAACCCCCGGTTTTCAACATGAACTGTTGTGGGGCCGAGCCCCGCAACAGTTCAGAGTAATTAAACAGGCCGTCAACGCCGATGCGAAATCCTGAGCCTTAACCCTCCTTTGGGGCGCAAGGTCACAAGAGGTTCGGTCTCGACCTTTTCGCCAATATCGGAGAAGCTAAATTGGTTAAGTGCGTTTGCCAGCACGACGGTAGCCTCAAGCCAGGCAAATTGTTCGCCGATGCAGTTGCGCGGGCCGGCGCTGAAGGGAAAATATACGAAACGCGATGGTGCAAAACCCGGTTCGAGCCAGCGCTCGGGCTCAAACGCATCGGCATTTTTGAAGTATCGCGCATCGCGGTGCATGACGTATTGGCTCATCCACACTTCGGCTCCCTGCGGAATTGTGTAATCTCCAAAACGAAAATCTTTGAGTAGCACACGGCCGATTACCCATGCGGGTGGAAAAAGCCGCATCGACTCGGAAATGACTGCACGCGTATAAGGAAGATTGGGCATGTCCGTCGCCTGCGCGCTGCGTTGACCCAGAACAGAGCGAACTTCATCCGCCATGCGCTGCTGCTGCTTGGGGTGCCCGGCCAAAAGGTGGAGTGTCCATGTCATCGCGTTTGCCGTGGTCTCAAAACCTGCAAGGTATATGGTCAACGCTTCATCGCGCAACTGTTTGCGTTCAGCACTCGTCGGCTGCCATGAATGGGCGCTGCCCTCAGCGGCAGCATTGGCCTCTTGCCAGCGGGCTTTTTTTCCTTCGATGAGCATCGAGAGAAAATCTCCGCGGTCGGTGCCAGACACCAAATGGTCGTCGATGATGGAATAGATGATCGAATCGAGTTTTGCAATATTGCGTTCGACCCTAGCCTTCAGCCCGGTAGGAAACTTCATGAAAAATTCGGCAAAATTGCGCAGCGCAATTACCGGCATAATTTCTGCCATAATTTCGCCGATCACCAGCGAATTATCATTGCCGTCAGAATCGAACAGCGTGCGGGCGACGATGCGCTGTGCGAGCTGCGACATCTTGTAGTGCACGTCGACGATTTCTCCACTCTTCCATTGCGCCAATTCTTCGAGCGACAACCGGCTCATTATATCGCCGTAACCCAGAATGCGCGTGCGCCCGAATGCAGGCGATGACATCTTGCGCATCTGTTTATGCTCCTCACCTTCGGCGGTTAACAGGCCGGTACCGAGAAAGGTTTTTTTGAGCATCTGCTCTCCGAGGTCTTTCATCACCGATGAGTTCTCCGTAAGCAGCAGCCTCTCGATATATTCGGGATTACTGATCAGATAGAATACCTGTGTTAGATACTCGAT
>JAEUSA010000231.1 GCA_016788945.1 Leptospiraceae bacterium | reverse complement strand
CGGAGCGAAAAATGGCGACGCACAAAATCTCCCATTCTGACTATTGCGTCATTGCTCTGTGGCAGCCAACGCCAGGCAAATTCAAACACGTGAAACAGACCGGGTGAAACGTCGAGTTCGACGGCTACACGGGCGTCGCGCAGCGCGGCGGCCAGGCGCACAGAATCATCGCGCAAAATTTCATCGCCGGCGGCCTGCAGCATGACTGGGGGTAATCCTTTCAGGTCAGCAAACAAGGGAGATGCATAAGGATGTTTGGTATCGCCATCGGCAAGGTACTTCTCCCGAAAGGCTTCAATGTCAGAGGGTTTCAGCATGACATCTTTATCTGCATTTTCACGCATGCTCTGACCTGATGCAGTCATGTCGACCCAAGGGGAAATGCCGATCGCCAACCCCGGTAAAGGTAGGCCGGCATCGCGCGCCGCGAGCATGAGTGCAAAGGTGATACCGCCGCCTGCTGAGTCACCCGCAAGAATAATTTTCGCGGGGTCATAACCCTGCTCAAGAACATGCCGGTAAACCGATAGTGCATCGTCGATTGCCGCAGGAAACCGATGTTCGGGTGCAAGCCGGTAATCGTGCACAATAGCTTGGGCGGCAAACTCTTCGGCAAGTCGTGCCGCGAGGCCACGGTGCGTACGGTGTGAGAACATGATATAACCACCGCCGTGGCTGTACAGGAGCAGCCTGCCCGGTTCAAACTGCGGCGGCGTCCAGAAATCATAGGCAATGTGCCCGACGTGACCAGTCTGCAATTCACAACCTTGGGGTGGTCGCGCAAGAAAACGCATTTGGTCAATGACCTTGCGCAGCGCAGGCAATGGAATAGAATCGTTAAAGGCAAACTGCGTGGCGAGGCCGACGATCTGCTTCGTAATGTTGGTGCGCAAATCTGCCGTAGCTTCTGCCTTCATCGCAGCACGATCGGTAAGTTGAACGCCCCGTCGAGTCGATTGGGCGGCAGGTTCGCCACGAAATGGCATATTCTTTGCTATAACAAGGCATGACCGGAAGTGTTCATCAGGACCTTCCCTTCATGTTGTCTCACTGAAAATTCGCCCATCTGGTCGGTGCGGATGCACCACCGGATGGGCTTTTTTTATTCTTCTTCGTCTTCTTCAACATCGCTCTGAGAGGCAATACACTCGGCACTCAGAACAGGCTTGCGCGGCAACATTAGACGTATGTCTTCGTCGAGCCGTGAAGCGGCTGATTTCATGCGTGCCTTATGGCGTTCTTCATAGCGGGCAAAAAAATTGATGCGGTCAGCATCCGCCGGGTGTGTCTGTACAAAATCGGGAACTTTGTCCATGCCCTTCTTGTACTCAGTGCTGATGCGCTGAAAAAACTTGCGGATAGCCGCGCTCGAGATGCCGGCAGCGGCCAACTTTTCGGCGGCATATTGGTCTGCGTCGCGCTCATGGTCGCGTGAGTTTTTGAGCAAAAGTAACAGAGCACCGGCATCTGCAGCAAGTGCGAGGGTTGTGCCGTCGTCGGTCACGCCAAACGCCAGTGCCAGAACCAGGCGGATCGTCATGTATTGGCTGAGTTGCTGCATACCATGCCGGCGTTCCACATGGCCGATTTCGTGAGCGAGAATACCTGCCAGCTCTTCGTAGTTCGCTGCTTTGCGCACTGTTTCCGAGAATACCGAGATTTTGCCACCGGGCAAGGCAAAGGCGTTCTCGACGGGCGACTTCACGATCTGGATTTCGTATTTGTAGGGCGATCCATGCTGACTGAAGTACGGCAAAAAACGTTTCAGATCGCGTACGGTTTGCGGCGACGAACATACGACGCCAAATTCTCTTAAACCGGCTTCTGCCTGCTCGCCGACTTTTTGATCCCACGATTGCGGCACAAGATGGTAACTGTTCTGCATAAACGCGTGCGCTCCAAAACCCGTGACGAACAGCGCAATGACGAGCGCGAGCATTACGCGTGTGAGCGATTCTGACCACACCATCGTAGCGTAGCGCCAGAAAATATTTTTGTGGAGCAGAAACTTATCGCGCACAAGCCGAATAAACGGCAAATCGGAAAGCATCAACATTTCGCTCGTATGGTTGCCTCCGCTACGCCATTCAATGACGAATTCTTTTCCGCGCGAACGAATTTCAAATGCGTGATGTTTGTTGAGTGACAACAAGAACCGCTCGTTGCCTTCTTCGCCAGGCGCGCGGCCATAGAAGTGCAGCTCGCCGTGCACTGCATCGTAAACCAGACGCCCGGTGTGCGGCTGCGGATGAATTCCGTCGAGATAACTGGCCTGCGTCTGGTGTATCATCAGGTTAAAAAGTCCGCGATATTATCGAGCAGATTGGCGGCATCGGCGAGTCCTTCGGCGAGCGCATTGGCGTCGGCGTCTGGCATCCCTTTCATCTGCGAAAAGTCGGGCATCGAGGTGAGGCTGATGCCCTGCAGCATCACGCGCTGTAGGTTAATCATCCACCATGGTGCATAGATGCCGAGGGTCACAAAGATCAGCAGTTTGCCGACAAAATTTGTCACAAACACATCGGCGCCGTCGACATCGCCTCGGAGCCTCTGCCCCTGAAAAATTGTATGGTTGGTGTGGTAATTGGCCACTTCGGCTGTAAACCAGCTCTGCCATATGCCGAAAGTCACCGTGGTAAGCATGATGCCCTTGAAGTAGATCCAGAAAAGATCACCTCCAACGCCGTCATAATCAAAAGACGAGTTACCAATGGCGGTATGCCGATACAGGTATTGCCGAACCTGAATGGCGAGCCACGGGGCATAAAAACCGAATGTGATTACTGTAAGCATTGCCCCGCGCAACGTCAAAGCGGCGAGGTTACCGGCGCGACCCGTGAAACGAAAGCGCACCTGATTAAACGAGGCGCGTGATAATCTGAAGCGGTACATGGCGACAATGATCGCTGGCAAAAGCACAATGATAGCGATCGGTAATACGAGCGATAGATAGCGCGAAATCTTCGCCAGTAGAGCATTGATTCCTAAAATAGCTGCAAAAATGAGTACTGCTTTCAAGAATGCAATGAAACGTTCCTTTCCGGTAGCATGCCAACCGAAGCGTCCACCGGCGAGGGTTGCGTGTTCAAACATGTAGCGTTGCGCATTGACGCGCGCCCAGAAATTGTAGACGCCGAGTGTAATGAGTACAAGGAAAAAATTCTTAATCAGCAGCACGAAAAACTCGCCGCCACGGCCCTGATAAGAGATGCGCAGTGAAGGTTCGCTCACCGAACCGGTCGATGACGCTTAACCCAATGCGTGAACAACCATTTTCTTATCAGAGGGCAACCTTCTCGCTTAATCGACGTTGACACGATGTCGATTGATTAAGGCAGCTGATACAAGGATTATCTGCACGAGTATTTTGCAGAGTTATGTCTGGGCAGCCATGCCGCTCAGACATAACTGTGTTGTAACCATCTGCAGAAAACGAAAGTATCATGGCGGAATCTTCGCAGCATTCCAAATTACCCCAGGCGGTGTTTGCATTTTTTGTCTGGCAGACCGACCTGCTGCGCGAAATCACCCCCGCCGAGGCAGAAGCTTTTTTTGCCGTGCTTGATCGTTCGGCCAAAACGCCCTTAGATGCGGCGACGCTGACCGAACTCAGTCAGGCATACCCCAAATTATGGCGTGAGTATACCAAACAAGGCCCCCCACCGCCTCTCGAGCTGAGCCTGCTGACGCATGATGCCGATGATAATGCGCGTGCGGCTCTTGTGCAGATGCTGAGCGCAGTACACCGCGCCGCGTCTTCAGGCAAACGCAAACAGACGCAATCCCTCAGTCAGGCGCTCACCCGACTGTTGCAGCGCGACCAGTCTGCACTGACAGAGCTGCAACAGTACTTTCAGCAAAGCCGTTTCTATGCCAATCGCTTGAAACATGAAGCACCCACCGCGGCCCAACCAGCAAGTGTGCCTGTGGCAGATAAAGCTACCGAACTGCCCGCTGCAGATTTACCGCCAGCACCGACAACGACCGAGACAACTTTCACAGCCGCTGAACCGGCGATCTCAGTCATTAAGCTTGTGCCTTGGAGCGAACACGACGCGGTCGACCCCGAGAAGCTGCAATTCTGGACCAAAGGTTCGCGCACGATGCGTTGTATTGGCATCATCGACCGGAATCACGATTTCAAAAGTTTTCAATTCACCGCCGAAGAACCGACATTGTTTTTCTACAAACCGGGCCAGTTCGTGACCCTTGAGATAATGATCGACGGTAAACGGCATCTGCGGTCTTATACGATTTCATCCAGTCCTTCGCGCCCGCATCTGATCGAAATTTCGGTTAAGCGCGTCAAAAATGGTGTCGTATCCAATTACTTGCACGACCATCTGAATATCGGTGATGCCATTACGATGAAACCCCCCGCGGGTAAGTTCCACTGTTTTGATACCGCGACCGACAAGTACCTGTTTCTCGCTGCGGGCAGCGGCATCACGCCGATGCTGTCGATGGCGCGCTGGTGGCATGATACAGGCGCGCATCCCGATGTCATATTCTTCCATTCGGTACGCGAGCCCGAAGACGCCGTTTTCGCCGAAGACATGATTACGTTCACGTCGGCTAACCGCAAGTTTCGTTATGTGACGTCTTTCACCTCAACCATGTTACCTGAAAGTTGGCCGGGTCTGAAGGGACGGCTCAATGAAGAAAAGCTGGTGCAAATTGCCCCAGACTTTCGCGAGCGGATGATCTTCACCTGCGGGCCAGATTCATTTATGAAGAACATCCGCCTGATTCTGGAAAAGTATAACTTTCCGTTGAAAGAGCGCTTCAGGCAAGAAAGTTTTGGTACGCCTTCTGCCTTCAAGCAACCCGCTCCCCCCGCAGCTGAGCCGCAATTGTCTGTGGTTGCCCCTTCTGCTCCTCGGGTGCAACCCGCGGTTCGTACCTCGGCGGCAAATGATCAGGTGGTACACTTTTCGCTATCCGCGCTTGAGGTATTCGGCGGCGATATGGACGTACCGATTCTTGATCTCGCCGAAGAGGTGGGTGTTGAACTTCCGTCATCTTGTCGTTCGGGTACCTGCGGTACCTGCCGTGCCATGAAAATCAAAGGTGAAGTCGATTGCGACGAAACACCGGGGCTGACCGATGCCGACCGTGAAGCGGGTTACATACTGACCTGTGTGTCACGCCCAAAGGGATATGTCGAGTTAGAGGTATAGATGTTTGCCAAAGCCCCTGAAAGCCGCATGCTGTCGGTACGCCTCATTTTACTGGCTGCCTGGATAGTACTGATTGTCTCTTTATTTTGGGACCCCGTAACGGTTTCTCTGACGGAACCGAATAGCGGAACGCCTTTTAGAATTAAAGACACGCCCGTTGCGGTTCAAGGGCAGGTGCTCGAACAGAAGCCGTACGCGATGGGTGCGCGTATGTTCTGGACAATGGTTTTGCCCTGTGTGCCACTGTTTATGATGCTGTTCGGTCACGAGGCATGGCGGCGCATTTGCCCGTTGTCGCTGTCGTCACGCATACCGTACTATCTGAAATTTCAGTGGATGCGTAAGGTATTCAACCGACAGACAGGTCGTGTCGAACGTAAGGCGGCGGTTATCTCGCAGGATTCCTTTGTCGCGCGATGGCATTTTCCGCTGCAGTTCATGTTTCTGACTGCGGGGGTGACTGCGCGGCTTCTGTTTATCAATTCAGACCGCAGTGCTCTGGCCTTTTTCTTTATCGGAATCATTGCCGCTGCCTTTATTACGGGCATATTCTATGCCGGCAAAACTTGGTGCAACTATTTCTGCCCGATTGCAACTATCCAGAAGATTTATACATCTCCTCGTGGTGTGCTTGAAAGCAAAGCGCACACGCCGAAACAGTTGGTCAGTCAATCGATGTGCCGCAGTATCGGTAAAGATGGCGATCAGCCTGCCTGCGTGGCCTGCGCTTCACCATGCCCCGATATTGATCTTGAGCGCACCTATTGGGAAACTTATACACAACCGGGTACGCGCTTTACCTATTATGGCTATACCGGCATGGTGCTAATGTTCTATGTCTATTATTACCTCTATAGCGGTAGCTGGGATTACTATTTTTCCGGTGCTTGGACGCATGAAGAGAATGCGCAGATGAACCAGCTGATGAACCCAGGCTTTTTCGTGGCGGGCATGCTGGTTCCGATTCCGAAAATTCTGGCAGCACCGCTCGCGATGCTCGCGTGTATTTTTGCGACCTATGCGTTCTGGTGCGGTGTTGAATGGATCTATACCCGCATTGCACGCAAGGTCAAGCCGGCGATCGGCGACGACGAAATTCGCCACCACATGCTGATCATCTGCGCGTGGGCGACGATTAACATTTTTTATCTGTTTGCCGGTCGGCCGAATATTGCGCTGATGCCCCACTGGCTGCAGACGACGATCAACACGTTCATCGTTACCGTGACGACGATTTGGATGGGTCGCAATATTCTGCGCAAGGCGACAGATCACACCGATGAGTCGCTTGCCGCCACTTTGCGCGTTCGGCTGAAGCAGGCGGGTGCTGCGATCAAAGAATATACACGTGGCCGTACGGTCGATGAGCTCAGCGCCGGCGAAGTGAATGTGCTGGCTAAGGTCGTCAAAACCGAATAGCGATAGGTTGCTCATCGGGGGCAAACCGGCATGCAACCCCGCGTAAACGGGGTTGAGACCCATTCTCAGAAAAGTTCTTGTCCCACGGGCAGGGCAATGTACGTTTGCCCTTATGAATTGGCCCAACATCCGCAACTTTCCCGTGTCCGCAAGAGTGCTGATCGCGATCTACACTATGCTCATGGGAAGTATTCTCGTTGTCGCGCTCGCCCTCAGTTCATGGCATCACGGCCTGGTAACTGAAAAAGCGATTGAAAAGAAGAACACGGCCTCATCAGCCGCTACTTTAGATGCTTCTGCCGCGGTGAAGGCCGCACAGAAACCTGACGACGGGCAGTCGTCGGGTGTGATCGTCGAGCCTGACAGCGAAGCCACGGTCAAGGTCAAGACGCTGGATTGGTTCATATACGAGAACTTCAAACTCGGCCATACCCATCTTAACGGGCAAAGCCTTGTCTACTTCAGCCTCATTATCTTATTTCTGATCAGTACCGCATCAGAGAAGATGAAAATCCTGTGGGGGGTATTGCTGGCATTTTCGATTGTCATCCACACATTTGGCCTGTTTTTTATGCACAAAGACGCCTTTGCGATGCTGCTGCGCTTCAGCGGAGGTCTCTTGGCCTTATCCATTACAGTTATGTGTGCGTATGTGTTCGTCGATACTGTTAAGAGGCCTGTAACGCAGTAATATGTCTTTTCGTTCGTTCACGAGATATATAAAGGGGGGATTATTAATCCTTCTGATAATCGGTTTCGTCGGCGAAACGGCGCTCTCAGCGGCGCGCAAACGCCGTGCGCGCGTCAAGCCGCGCAAGGTTGCCGCGAAGCAAGTTGAACCTGAGGACGCAGAAGAACAGCCGGTAGCTAAAAAGCCCGTTGTCCAGATTGCTCCCGTGGCCCCTGCGGCGGACGAAATAGTACCCGGCAGCGGCACCAATGTTGTCTCTGAAGGCGACCCCGCGACCGCTGGGGCGAAACCCGCACCCTCGTTTCTTATCACCGGTTTTGTCGATATGGGTTTTTCTTTCGCACAGAACAAAGGCGTCGGCTACCAGAAAGATGTGAATAACAATTTCACCCAATATGCCGACAAGACTGCCGTATTTATCGGTGACCCAGCCTCGACCTATATGAACACCCGGCATGAATCCCATGATTTCGGTGAGGCCAGCAATTTTCCGTTGATGTTCGACATGATGCAGGGCAAGGGAAATCCGATGGGCACAATCAACAGTGCCACGATCGACATGATTGCCGAAATTCACGAAAAGGTGAGGCTACAGGTTTCTACCGAGTTTCTGCCGCGCGCCCCGGTTGTACAGAATCAGACAGGGTTAGGCAGTTTCGTAAACCTCGACATGGCCTTTCTGGATTATAAACCGTTTGCGCAATACGATATTACCGTCACCGCCGGAAAGTTCATCGGCATCACGGGTATTGAATATCGCTGGCGCCGCGCCCCCGATCGCTGGACAGTGACTCCAACCCTCGTTGGTCGTTATATGGACGGCAACCCGATCGGCGTCAAGGTGCGTGGCAAACATTTTGATAAGCGCTTCATTTGGAACGTAGGCCTGACCAACGGCAACTCATTCACCAACGACACGCGCATCTTTGAAACGGTAGAGAGTAACCTTGGCAAAACCGTTGCCGGCCGCCTGAGTTATGATTTTGCCTTCGGCCCGATTACCCTACTGGAGATTGGTGCTTCGGGCTCGTGGGGGCCGCAAGATGGCCAGATATCGAATAATCCCAAGCAGTGGGATTGGGGCCCTGACTTCCAGATTGCTTGGCGCGCGTTGCAGCTCAGAGGTCAGTGGTTCAAGGTCAATACCGATGGCGGTGGCATTAACGAAGCCAAGAACTATATCGCCGAGGCATGGTATGTCGAGGGCATGTACTCTTTTCCGGGGCTGTTTGACCTCGTGAATACATTCGGCGTCTACACGCGTTTCAGCCGCCGGGTTGCTACAGAGATTGATCCTAAATATGTGTTCGTCGTCGACGTGGCGCAGATCACGCCGGGTGTGCGGGTCGACATTACCGAAAATATCATTTTCAAGGCAGAGTATTCAGTGAATCTTGAAGTCGGTTACATCAGCAAACATTCTTTCAACAACAACGTGTTTGCTTCGTCTTTGGTGGCGAAATTTTAGCGGGGGGATCCATGAACGGCAAAGACACAAAATCGCAGTTAGGCTCCTTCAGCAAGAATATAAGACTCATTGCTGCGTTATGCGCAGCTATGGCACTGGGCGCATGCGCAACGCAGGACGACGCCGACGTGCTATTCTCGGACACCGAAAAGGAGATAATTAAGACACTGGTATATAGCTCTCCGTCTGGGGATGCAACCAATGCCTACATAAATAACTCAGCGGCAGCTGCATTAGGCCAAAAGTTTTTCTTCGATGTTCAATTTTCCGGAGCCGTCGTTGTACAGGGAAACCGTACGAGCTCATTCGCCGTTGGAACCGAAAAGACAATAAGCTGCGCCACATGCCATGATTCGGATTTTGGCTTTGCAGACAAGATTTCAAAACCCAATGATGTCTCATTAGGCGCAAATTTCACAACCCGAAATGCCCCAACAGTCCTTAATACTTCATTCAATACATACAGTCTCTGGGATGGTTCCGCGGATTCCGTGTGGTCACTCAATCGGGCACCTATCGAAGGTGCTCCGCATAATTTCCATCGCTATGCGGTTGCGTATATCATCTGCAATTCAAATACGGTTGCCCGCGGAGACTACCGCAATCAACATGATACGATATTTGTCGGTGCGGCAGGAGCAAACTCGACAACGGCTGTGTGTGGATCCCTTTCAATAGCTCAATTGACTAGCGCAAATCAATATGGCAAGACGGCGTATAGTGGACTCAGTGCAACAAATCAAGGTCACGTTGATCGCATATTTGCAAACTTTTCCAAAGCGATCGGTGCCTACGAACACCAATTAGTCTCGAAGAACTCTGCCTTCGATCAGTGGGCAAGCGGAAATGAAAATGCTATGACGGTATCGCAGAAGCGTGGCTTAAAAATTTTCATAACCAAGGGCAATTGTGTGCGGTGCCACAGTGGGCCAAACTTCGCTGACGGTAGTTTTCATAATTTGGGTGTACCACAAGTCGGTGGACTATCCGGGAGCAATGATCAGGGGCGTTATTCTGGCATTTCAACTCTAGTTTCCGGTTCCAATGCAACTTTCAACACAGTTTCTGCCTACAATGATAGCCCGAGTACCGATAGAGTAACAGGCTTGGTAGCAACCGATGCGGACATCGGAAAATTCAAAACGCCAACCCTCCGGTCTGTTAACAAGACACCACCTTACTTTCACAACGGCACTTTCGCCAGTCTCTGGGATGTTGTGAATTTCTACAATTTTGCCGGTAATGGCGGCAATTTTCCAGGTACAAAGGACACACGCCTGACCACACGACGCATGAGCAATGAAGAAATGGAGGATTTGGTCAATTTTCTGAAAGCCTTGGAAGGTGAAGCGCTATCATCAAGCTTAACAAGTAATACGGCTCCAACTTCAGCGAACTATAGTTGGTAAGTATTTGGGTTCTACCCCGCCCTCAACCGAATCAAATTGCCCGTCACTATCGCGAGCGAATCGACGTGGTAAGCCACATTGAGGCCTGATCTTGGCGTTTTGACCTGAATCTCTAATCGTCACCTTCTCTTACGGGAGAGCCCGGGCTATAGAATGACTTACTACGCCGTTAATCGATTGACTGAATACGAACTAAATTTAGGCTTGAGCTATGAATCTCGCTGAAGACATCAAACCCATTTCGTACGTCAAGGCTCATGCTGCCGAAATCATTACTAAAATCGGCAAAACCAAGCGATCGCTGGTGATTACGCAAAATGGTGAAGCCAAGGCTGTGCTCACCGATATTGAGACTTACCAAAAGCAACAAGAAACGATGGCTATGCTGAAGATGATAGCCATTCGCGAGCGCAGCATCGATGAAAATGGCGGAATACCACACGATGAGATGAAAGGAAAGCTGCGAGGTTACTGGAAAAAACGCCTGAAAGAAAAATGAAGCGCTATTCGGTGATTTGGGCACGCGAAGCGGAAAACGATTTCCATAATCTCATCGATTATCTGATCATGAACGACTCCGCTACAACTGAGAGAATATTCGAGGAAATATTACAGAAGGCCGATTCGCTGGCGACTTTTCCCGAACGCGGACGGCTGGTGCCTGAAATCTCAGCTGCGATATCGAGCAATATCCGTGAAATCTTTTTCAAACCATGGCGGATGATCTATCGCATTCTCGATGACCAGGTAAGAATACTCATGCTTATCGATGGCCGAAAACCTCTGGACGATGAACTGATGCGCTTCTTACTTAAGAATTAGCTTCAGCCCGCCCTCAACCGAATCAAGTTTCCCGTCACTGTCGCGAGCGAATCAACGTGGTAAGCCGCGTTCAGCTTTGCCCGTGTAGCCTTGTCGGTCGCCCGCAGGGTGGCTTTTTCCATGAGTAGGCTGTTGACCAGCCGCGCAGCCGATTCGACTACCTCGAATGACATACCTTCTTTAACCTCGCGGTCTTCGAATTTGCGCCAAGCCTCGACCACTTCTTCAAACCGTGCACGGATATCGGAAATTGCATCGTTCTTACCGATTTGCTTAGTTAAGGAATCGAGGTATTGTCGCCACTGGCCCTGCGCCGCCATACCGGCGATAACTCCGCCGATCGCTGCATTGACCTGAATCTGTGTGGTGCCGTCGTAGATGTTGGTGATGCGTGCGTCGCGATACAAACGGGCGAGGTCATAATCTTCGGTATACCCCGAACCGCCGAACACCTGCAGTGCGTCGTCGATCAGCTCATTGCACATCTCAGAGTTATAATACTTTGAAATCGGCGTAATGGTGTTGGCGATTTTTTCCCAGTAGCGGGCTTCATCGCTGACGACGCCATTAAATTCGGGGCATTGGTAGCGATCGACAATCGTCGCGCCTTCGACCATCAGGCAACGCATCGCAGCAATCTCACGCTCCATGCGGCTCAGCATACGCGCGACGGCGGGTATTTCCTGAATCGGTTTACCGAACTGGATGCGCTCGGCGGCATATTTTTTCGCTTCCATGTAGCCCGCTGTCGCAAGTCCAACACCCTGAGCGGCGATACCCATGCGGGCGCCGTTCAGCATACCGATCACGTAGCGCACGAGGCCATAACCTTCTTTGCCGACCAGTTCACCCGGTGAATCTTCGAGCGCCACTTCGCAGGTTGCAGAAGCCTTAAGGCCGAGTTTTTTCTCGATGCCGGTGACTTTATAGTCTTTGCGCTCCACGATAAAGAAGGATAGTCCTTTGGCGCCGGTGGTTCCCTCGCCAGTGCGCGCGAGCGCCAGCATGATCGCCGGGCCGCCGTTGAGGCCGCAGGCAACAGTCTGAAAGCGTTTAGTGCCGGTGAGATACCACTTACCGTCGCGCTGCACTGCCTTGGTGCGCACCGACGGCAGGTCAGAACCGAAGTCGGGTTCTGATAGGCCCATCGCGACGCAGTAGTTCTCGGCGATCATTTTCGGAATCCATTTCTCTTTCGCTTCTTCAGACGCGTGTTTTTCCAGAATGCCAGCGAGCCCCATCGACCCCATCGCGATCGTCGTCGAAGTATCGGCGCGGTACATGAGTTCTGAAGCCATCGCCTTGACGACGCTGGGCAGCCCAAGGCCGCCATACTTACGCCGAAACGCGATAGGGGGTAATCCCGCGTCGCGGTATTTCTGTATAACATCGATCATCTTCTGCGGGTGAATCACATTATTGTCGGTATATTTCAGGCCTTCGCGGTCGATCGCCTGCGCCGCCTGCGACACATGCATGCCGGCGATTTCTCCCGCTGAGTTCAGAATCTCTTTATAGTATTGCTGCGCTTCTTCGACCGACGACGGTGCCATTTCATAGCGTGGATTTTTCGTTTTCCGGAATTCGGCCGCATCAGCGAAACCATTTTCGTACAGCTCAATGATACCGGGCCAGTCGATAATTTGGCCGAAATGCTCCTGCAGATCGGCGTTGTCCGTGAAGTAGTTGCTTTGGATCATGGGGCTGACTGCCGTATCGCGCGGCGGTGGCAATTCGGATTGTTAGGATGCGATGGCTTCGATCTGCTTTACGGAATTGGATCTATCTGAACTATCTCCCATGCCCTTGCGGTCGATGCTTATCATTAT
>JAEUSA010000198.1 GCA_016788945.1 Leptospiraceae bacterium | reverse complement strand
ACGGTGCCCATGCCCGAAATTTTGAACACCTGCCGGACTTCGGCTTCGCCGTTGACCTTCTCAGAAATATCGGGCGACAGTAGACCGGCAAGCGCCAGTTTCATATCGTCGATTGCTTGATAAATAATACTGTAATTCTTGATCTCGACGCCTTCTTTCGAAGCAATGTCGCGTACTTTGGCGTTGGCACGCGCGTTGAAAGTGATGATCGTTGCCTTCGCCGCCGACGCCAGCATCACATCGCTTTCCGTGATTTCGCCGGTTGAGCCCATGATCACGCGGACGCGGACTTCATCGTTCGAGAGTTTTTCAAGTGAAGAGGTCAGCGCTTCGACAGAACCCTTCACGTCGCCCTTGATGATGACTTTGTATTCCTTGAGTTTGCCTTCTTCGATGGTCGCGTCGAAGTTTTCGAGTTTTACTTTTTTGACCTGCTGCGCCTGCTGGTGGCGGGCGAGCTCTTGGCGCTTGTCAGCGATCTCGCGCGCTTCGCGCTCAGACGCCATCACGTTCAGTGTGTCACCCGAGTTGGGTACGCCCGAGAGGCCAAGTATTTCAACAGGTGTCGCCGGGCCGGCTTCTTTGACAGATTGGCCGCGATCATTATACATCGCGCGTATTTTGCCGCCCTCGAGTCCGACGACAAATGGGTCGCCGATTTTGAGTGTGCCATTGCGCACCAGAATCGTTGCTACCGGGCCACGACCTTGGTCGAGTTTTGCTTCGACGACTGTTCCCAACGCGTGTTTTTTCGGGTTGGCTTTGACTTCCATCACCTCGGCCTGCGCGAGAATTGCATCTTCGAGTTTGTCAAGATTGAGTTTTTGTAACGCAGAAATCGGTATGAACGGTGTTGTGCCACCCCAGTCTTCAGAGAGGATTTCAAACTTCGCGAGGTCTTGTTTGATACGGTCAATATTTGCCGTGGGTTTATCGATTTTATTTACCGCGACGATGATCGGTACTTTGGCATCTTTGGCGTGCGAAATCGCTTCTTCGGTTTGCGGCATCACGCCGTCGTCTGCAGCGACAACCAATACGACAATGTCGGTGACCTGTGCACCGCGCGCGCGCATTGCAGAAAACGCCGCATGACCCGGTGTGTCGAGAAATGTGATTTTACCTTTTGGTCTCGTGACTTGGTATGCACCGATGTGCTGCGTAATACCGCCCGCTTCGGTTGCGACCACGTCGGTCTGGCGCAAAGCATCGAGCAGTTTTGTTTTACCGTGGTCGACGTGACCCATGATCGTGACGACCGGCGGCCGGTTGACGAGATCTTCGTTTTTATCCGCTTCTTCTTGAATCAGCGTCTCTTCATAGAGCGAAATGACTTCTACTTGGCACCCGTATTCAGAAGCGAGCAATGTTGCTGTTTCTGCATCGATCGACTGCGTGATCGTGGCCATCACGCCCAACTGCATCAGCTTCGCGATGATCTCAGGCGCTCGCACATTCAGTTTTTTTGCCAGCTCACCGACCTGCACGAATTCGGTAATCTTGATTTTAGCGGGTACAGACGATGTCGCCTGAGTGGCTTCGGGTTTATTCTTATCTTTGGGCTTTTGGCCGATGAAAAATTTCTTATGTTCTTCTTTCTTAAGAATGTCTTCGCGCAGGTTTGATTTCTTTTTATCGGTGACAGGTTTGTCGTTCTTGCCTTTTTTTACTTCGCGTTCTTCGGCTTCAGTTTTCGGCTGTTTTTCATCTTGAATGAAGACTGTGCGGGCCTTGGGCTGCACGCGCTCAACGGGCTTTGCCGGGCCGGTCGTCGGTGGGGCAGCGGGCTTTTGTACCTTAGCCTGTTGCTGCTGCTTCTTTTCTTCTTCGCGCTGCTGGTCTTGCTGCACCTTCTGCGCGCTGATTTTGCCTGCGATTGAATCCTTCGAAGAACCTCCTTTGAGGACGATCTTTTTGGGAGTGAGTTTTATTTTGTCTGCCATGCGCGCTTTCCAGTTATCCCCTGATGTCTACGTTCAAGCCTTGGGCTCAGCGTCAAGTTCTTGCGATTGTTCCTGTGCTTCGCCTTCTTCGAACTCGACGTTTTCTGAAATAATCTCCATAATCCGCTTGGCGGTTGCCTTGCCGATACCTTCGATATGAATCAGATCTTCTTCACCCATCGAAACGAGATCTTCGATGTATTTGATATTGTTGTCTTTCAGAATGCGGATGATACGCGGCGCGAGGCCCGGCAGCGCGGTCAGCGGTGTGCCTTCTTCTTCGGTGGTCTCTTCGACCGGTGCGGCAACTTCAAAAATCTCATCGAGGCGTTTGCGCGCCTCGGGTGAGGCCATTTCGGCTGAAAACTGCGATTCGGATTTCACGTCGATCTTGTAACCGGTAACATAAGAGGCGATTTTTACGTTTGTGCCTTCGCGGCCGATGGCAATCGCCAGATCTTTATCGGGTACAACCGCGAGGGCTTCGCGTGAGGTTGGGTCGACCTTGACCAGACTTGGAGTGGCCGGCGTGAGCGCGTTGGTAATAAATTCGCGCGGGTCAGATGCCCATTCGACAATGTCGATGCGTTCGGTACCGAGTTCGCGCACAATTGCCTGAATACGCACACCGCGTACGCCGACGCAGGCGCCGACCGGGTCGACGTTCTGCCGTTCTGAGGTAACAACGACTTTCGAGCGTTCGCCAGGAATGCGGCCAATCGTTTTGATCGTTACAATCTTCTCGAAAATTTCAGGTACTTCTTTCTCGAACAGCTTGTGAACGAACATGCGGTCGGCGCGTGAGACAATCACTCGCAGTGGACCGCCGCCTTTATCTTGTTCTATCGAATGCAGCAGTACCTTGATCTTATCTTCTACGCGGTAGCGCTCTTTGGGGATCTGGTGTTTAACCGGCATGATTGCTTCGACTTTACCGAGGTCGACGTAGACGGTGTCGCCGCGCTTGCGCAGAATATAACCGTTCATCAGTTCACCGATTTTACCTTCGTAGGCCTCGCGTATTTTGTTCTGCTCGAGCTGGCGCAGTTTTTGGGCAACTATCTGCATCGCTGTCTGTGCGGCAATGCGACCGAATTCGAGGGGGTATTCGATGATATCGATTTCTTCACCTAACTGCGCGTCTGCTTTCACCTTACGCGCATCGTCGAGATGAATCTGCATGCCGGGTAGTACAATGTTATCGACCACGACGCGGCGCGCGACGACATAGACGTCGTCTTTATCTTTGTCCATGACTACTTTGACGTTGTCGGTTGTGCGGTATTTACGCTTGTAAGCGGCGATCAAGCCCGCTTCGACGACTTCGAGAATTTCCTGTTTGTCGAAGCCCTTATCCGCCGTAACCTGCTGGATGTCTTCAAAAAATGAGCGTTTCTTTTCTGCTACTGCCTTTTTTGCTCTTGCCATTGTCACTCCTCTTGCTACACGTCAAGGTGCAGCCTGATTTTCTTAATATTGCTCCACAGAACACTTACGGGTTGTATTGCTTTGAGTTTGCGCGGCGGATATTTTTTTCGGTTGAACCGGCAATCGGCAATGCGGAATACAATCGTTTCACCTTCAAAACTCTCGGGTTTAAGCACCTCGTTGAACACCTTGCCGCCTTCGAGTGCATATGTCACATTCATCGGCAATGCCTGAAAACGACGCACATCGTTGACGCTGGTAAGCTCGCGCTCGGCCCCCGCCGATGAGACTTCGAGGGAATAATTCAGGTTGATGCCCGAGGTCTTTTCCAGATCGTCGAGCGCCTCTTTGAGTGTACGCGAGTAAGCTTCGCATTCGCGTATGTTGACAGAACCGTATGCATCCGACTCTTTATCGAGCTCGATCACAATGCGTGTATTGCCTTTGCTGTGGAAAAAAGCAATCTTGTGCAGCGATAGCTCCGCGTGCTGAGTCGAGTCCCCCGCGGTCGGGGCAACGACCTGTAACGCCGCGCGGGCACGTTCGGTAATTTGTTGCTCTGTGATCTCTGCGATGTTCACGATGACTCAAAAAAAAAAGCGGCGTACGCCACTTTCCAACACTCCATAGCTTAAGGCTGAGACAGGCTGTCAAACGCTTCATGATTCCTGATTCGAGAGGGTGCACAGTCAAATCTTGTGGTTGACAATTGGGTATTTATGGTTTAGAGACTTTCAGCGCTTTGCGCCGATATAATGAATATGAAGCTTTTGGCGCCTGCGCTTCTTCTGGCCTCAGCCACTCTTGGTGCGTGCACCTCGGTGCGCAATAAGATACAAGGCCGGTCATACGGCGAGGGGCTTACGGCTGCCAAGATGGACTTTGCTGCTGCCGTTAAACCACCCATAACCACCCCTTTCAAACGCGTCTCGCCGGCAGATAAAGACCGTATCGCCGATTGCGTTGAAAACACGGCACTACCTATGCAACTGAAATTCAGCAGCCAGCGGATTAATTTTTTTGCGCCCTCGGGCGAATCAGGGCTCTCCTTTTATCTGACCGAAGAAAACAATTGGCCATTCATGGTCGGCCTTTATAAGGTGGGGCAATACCAGATAGGCAACGACTACTTCATCGGTCTGCGCGGCGAAGCGTCGGGCTGGCACAAATCGGCCGCCAACGAGGCGGTTTTGTCACTTACCGATGCGTTACCGGGCAGTGCTCTGATTTTGCTCGATGAATACAGTTATCTACCGAAAAAAGGAAAGTCAACTCTCCCGTCGCTCATGCCGATCTGCCATCGCAGTTACCATAAATCAGGTTACCTTGGTACGGAAACGCCCGGCTTCCAAAAAGGCGGAGCGACAAAATTACTGCGGCGCGCGCTGGCATTGGCAGAAAATTCCGCAGAAAAAATGGGCAAGATGCGCTCTGAGATGCCTACGCCTCCGGAGGTCGTCTTCGTCAGTTATAGCAATGCGACTTCTCCGCGTGGCGAATTTATTCCCCGCGAACCACGTCCCGGTTATAATCCCGACTATAAAAAGTTTGGTGATCCGGCAAAATTTCTGCGTGATCACATTCTTGAGACACGTTTCGTCGACGGTGTGTATGGCAACATCCGCGGTTTCATCGATATTGAGGGCAATTTTGAATATACCAAGTCGTTCTGGGATCTGCTTGCATATATTAAAGTAGAGATCGAAACGCGACCAGAGACGAAGTTCTTCTATTCGATCGCGCGCGTGGAAAAATTCGATGCCTATCCCGGGCAGTTAACGATGATTAATGCGCTGGGGCTGACCGGCGTCGAGGGCAGCGACGGCATCATCCGTTTTCGCAATAAAAAGGGTAATGTGATCATCGATATTGTAACCAATCCATACCAGCCCTACTATTGGAACGTGGGCAAAGACATTCGCACGGTTACCAAAATGCAACCTTACAAAGGAAGCGACATGAAACGCCAGCGTCTGTCGCATTTTAATCTACCGGCTTTTGCCATACCGCATGTGCTGCACACGACGCCGTTTCTACGCCGCCGCAGCGACATGCACGTGTCTTTTCTCCGTTAGTCCGCTTCGATCAGATAAACATTGTCGTTGATCCACTTGCCGCCTAAGGGTTCGGTTTCATGGCCGGTAAGCAGAACATGTTGCGGGTTCAGTGCGCGGATAAACTCTGTATTGCGCGCTACGGAAAACGCAGAAGCTTTGGGAAGTGGAATGCCGGCGCGGCAGGCAGCAGCAAAATAACATTCGTCGCCGGTGAACACAAACGTG
>JAEUSA010000153.1 GCA_016788945.1 Leptospiraceae bacterium | reverse complement strand
AGCATCGGGTAACCAGCAGCAGGCGCTGGCCATGTTAAATCAGGGCAAAGATCTGCTCATCAGCGGTGGACCGGGCACGGGAAAAAGTTATCTGATTGAACAATTTCTGGCGAAACTCGCCACACAGGGCGGCACGCGTCCAAAACGGATTGTCATTGCCGCACCGACCGGCAAAGCCGCGGCGCGCTTTTCTCACCAACAAAATACCGGCGGCATTCTTCTGGAATGTTCTACCATCCACCGCGTCTTGGGTATCGGTAATACACAAAGCCGGCCACGTTATCATCGTCGCAACCCGATTGCCTGTGACATACTGATCATCGACGAAATCTCGATGGTCGAACTTTCATTGTTCACCGCGCTGATTGATGCCTTACCACCGCATGCACAGCTTGTCGTCGCGGGCGATCTCAACCAATTGCCGGCGGTCGGCGGTTTACCGGTCGACCGGGCGCTGGCGCTGCTTACGGAGCAGAACTTAATACAACATTCTGCGCTCACCGTAGTACACCGCTTTTCTGCTGAGAAGGCCGCGCTTTATGCCGCAATCGCCGTACAGGGTATTGCGGCGGCGACTGATTTTCTGCAAACCTTCACCCCACGTGAGCTCACGCATTTCATTACTGGTTATGCTTTAGAGCACTATGCGAGTGCAGCCAGTAACGCACTGCGCCTCAGGCTTGAAACCGAGCTGTTTAATGATACCTCGTGCGAAGCTGCTGTCAAGGAAGCGCTGCGCTACAATGCACAGCACATGATTCTCTGCGAAAGACGTGAAGGCCTGGGCAGCAGTTTATGGATCAACCGGCGCATACGGGAAACGCTCACGGGCTCACGGGAAACATTGACGCCTATCGTGGCGACTGCGAATAACTACCGGCTTGGCATTTTTAACGGCGATACCGGTGTGTTAGTGACGCATGCGCAGGGAAATTTCGCCGTGTTCATAACGGCCGACGGCAAACTCCGCAGGCTACCGGCAAATGAACTCAGCGGACGCGATGATGCCTGGGCGCTGACGATTCACAAAAGCCAAGGTTCAGAATATCAAGATGTCTATGTCATTACCGACGGCAAGAACACCGCCACAGACCACCGCTTGCTCTACACCGCGGTCACACGGGCAAGAAACAATGCGGTCATATTGAGATTAGTATGAGAAATCCCCGGCTGCAAAAGCCGGGGATCAACAATGCTTACTGGGTCTTTACGCCGGTCAGCGTTACTTCGATACCGTCACGGCCTTTTTTGGTCGTGTATTCGATACGGGTATTTTCAATACCTTTTTCAATAAGCACGTCCATGAGGCTCTTGGCATATTTTTCAGCGAGCTCGTCATTTTTGGCGCGAGCGCTGATAGCCACCTTCACTTCTTTCTGCTGCATCAGCACACCAAGAATTGTTGTGACGCGTTCTTGCATGTCTGCTGATAGCGCCGGAATTTCGTCGACTTTCGGTGCACGTTTTACAGCGTACAGTGTCTTGAGGTCAAAGTTGCCGGTAAAGATGCCGCTGTTGCCTTTGCCTTTTAAACCTGCGCTCTTCAAACGCGGCGCGGTTGCACCTTGTGCGGCCATTTCAAGCTTGTCGCGCTCAGCTTTAGCTAACAGGCCTTTGTGGATGCTGATTTTCGAATAGTTTGTCGAAAGCACCGCATAGAAGCTGGCTTTATCATATTCGCTGTCGCTGAGAAAGTTGCGCGCCTTGTTGCAGTATGTGCGTGCAGAATATGCCTCTTTCTGCGGCAAGAACGTTGCAAGTTCTTGGCGGGCATCCATTTGCGCGAGCGCTTCGATTGCATCGCTGACTTCACGCTTTGCTTGGCTTTCTTTAATAACTCCGGCAAAAGCGGGAGCGATCACGGCGAGGGTGATGATTGCTGTTAATATTTTTTTCATGCTTATTCTCCTCTGTAAATACGGCTTATTTCAGCCCTGCGGTACGCGTTTCGCGCGCGAGCTTTGACAGAGCGCAGAACGACTTTGCCTTGATCGCGGCTGCCCAGGCAGCTTCGGGTTCTTTGTCGTTGGCGTATTCTTTCGCTTTATCGAGAAATTCTTTGGCTTTGCCGGTTTCAGCGCTGCCGTCTTCGCCAAGTGCGTTATACGCAGCCTGCGCATCGGCAATTGCCGCGTCCGCGTCGGCTTTTTCAACGCTTGAAGGATAGATATCCGGCGAATCGTCTGCAATCTTCGCACTGCCGCAGCCGATCGCAATCAGCATTGCGCCAAGCAGCAGCAGAATAAATAGTGATATTTTCTGTTGTCTCATCAGAAACTCCTGTAATTTATTTTTTGTTTAACACCAAAAAACCCAATAAAGGTCGATTTTGGCACGCAAAACTGAGATCCGATCATCAGGCTCAGCGCTTAGACCCATCGCGAATCACAGATTTTGTGTGTCAAGGGAAAACGCCTTATATAAATTTCGCGATGCGCAAAAAAAGAGGCAGACAATGCTTTTCATTCGTATAAGGTATATCGTGTACCGTAAAAAAATACGCACCGGCGCCCAAGCCGCGTTGTTTTGTACTCTCCTGTGGCCTTTGCGCGCCGACATGGTTTATCTGCAAAGCGGAGAAGTGCTCGAATCCGTCAAAATCTCCGGCGCAAACCCTTCGGTGACAACGGTTTCTGTTGGCGGACAAACACGGCAGATCAGTAATAAAGATATATTGCGCACGCGCTACGGTCAAGATCTCATGGAAAAAGTGTACATCCAAACCGAAAGCGACGAGGTCATTGAAGGTTATCTCATCGAACAGGAGACAGAACATATCTTGATCCGGCGCACGAAAAACTCTGCTGCGGAAGAGAAAATTCCAAAATCACTCATCAATAAAATGAGCAGTAAAAAAATTGTTCCTTATTACCCTGAAATTGGTATTGCAGCCGGTTACCGTATCTTTCTCAATTCAGGCGGCTCAGCCCTCAAACCTGCTTTCGCACCGACGTTGAGTTATGCGCTGCATCCACCGTGGTTCAAGAATATGATTCTATTCGGCGAAGCGGGTTTTGCCGACCACCAGTCATCGAACACGGGCCAAAGCCTGCAGGTAATACCCGCATCGCTGAACGCGCTGCTCTTCGCCGCCCCTTGGTCGCGCATTTTCGGCGACAATACGAAGTGGAGTAAACGCTTTGTAACAGGGTTACGCATCGGTGCGGGGGCGACAATGCTACGCTTTACAACGGGTGAAGGCGAAACGCTCAATCAGATTGCATTCTTTTTTTCCGCCGGCGCAATAGAAGAATTCGCGCTGACGCCGTGGACGACGTTGGCGCTCGAAGTGCGTTATGAAGGTATCATGGACAAATCGGCGATGCTGCACAGCATCGTACCGGCGTTCTTACTCAGATACCGGTACTGATTATTGCTCGGCGCACAAGCGCCGGCGGGCGATATTGCATGTATCTTCGACACCCACCCAAGCAACGGACGAGCTGTTAGTACCTGAAGGGTTTCCGGTGCGGTATGTCACACCGGAACTCGTGCTTGTCCAGTTCGAACAATTTACCGCGCTCGTCCAATCGGCGTCGAGACCCGTGCCATAATAATTCGCACCCGAACTGAATGCATTCGTCAAAGTACCGAACACAAAAATGCCGGAGGTGTTTGTCGTCAACACAGGCGTCAGCGCCGATAACCGATAGAGAGTCGAAGGCCTGAACGCCCAATCGATATTCTCTGCAGCACCCCCACCGCAATTCGCCGTACTGCATGCGCGCCTGGCAAGGCCGTCGTGCAGCACCGCTTTGTACACGCCGGTATTGGGCTTGTTCGAGTCGCCGTTGCAGAGCACATCAGAATCAGCCGCACCATTTGCCCCGTTCAGTGTTCCACTGGTCACAAAAACAAAACACGAACTTGTGCCGCTCGCAGGACACCACGTGCGTGCACTCACCTGCACGGTATTCGCCTCGCGATTGCCGGCAGCATCGCGCGCACGAACCACGTAATAATAATTCGTGCGCGAGGCCGCGCCCGAATTGATATAACCCGTCGATGCCGTCGTGGCAAAAACGGAAAACGAAGAATTACACGAGCCGGCCGTGGTCGATCGGCAGACTTCATACGAAACCGGGGTGCTCGTGGCTTCGGTTGCTGCTGACCAGCCGAGCGTAATCTGCGATGAGCTGTTTGCCGTCGCGCTCGTCGCGCCGGCAAAGGTCGGGTTCGTATTATCGAGAGTATAGGCCTGCGTGAGCTGACCCACAACACCATAGATGCTCGTCACGCACACGCGCGCGGTATTGGAGCCGACCGAAAGCTGTGAAGCCTGAACGACCGAGGTGACGTTGGTCGCTGCGGCAACGGATCCGTTGTTATTTCCCCCGCTCGATTGCGTACCGCTGCCACAGGCACCGCTGGCATATACGCGGTAGTTACCGGCCATGGTTGAATTCCAGGTCCAGTTTGAGCTATTGTAAGCCCCGGCATTCTGGCTGAGAAATGCGTATTGGTTAGATGACAGAGCGACCACGGGCACGGTATCGTTGCGCGCGATCGCCGTACCGTAGGCGCTGCCACTGGCGCCGTTAGAGACTCCGGCGACGCTGGTAAAACAGACACGCACCGTGATGTTACTCAGGTTCGTGATCTCACTCGCGGCAACGACTGTATTCAACGGGCTCGATGCATTAACCGACCCGCTCGCATTCGCCCCCGAGAGCAATGTGGCGCTGCAGTTAGCTCCTTTACGTACCGTGTACGTACCGGCAACATTCGCATGCCAGTTGAGGTTACTCGAGGTGTAACCGGCAGTACTCATATTATCATAACCATTTCCATTGAACGTAATCGCCGGCACTGTGTCGATTCTGCTAATACCTTTGGTGGCATAACCCGTACCGACGGCATTCGTACCGCACACATAGATCGTCGTCGCCCCCGCCGGCAACGACGACGCGTTGATGACGCTGAGTTGGTTGGTGTTGGCGGCAAGCGCCCCGCCCGATTGGTGTATGGTTCCGCTCGCACACGAACCCGACCTTACCTCGAATGAAGTGAGCGCCGTGTTACTCTGCCAAGTAAAGGTTGTAGAGGTATAACCCGCAGTGCTCACATAGTCGTAAGTAACATTGCTGATCGAAATATTCGGTATGGCGAGGTTAATCGTATAGACGCGCGACTGCACGGCCTCGACATTACCCGCATTGTCCATTGCGGCAAAACGCAACTCGGTCGATGCCGTGTCGGGAGTATCCCATTTGTCAGAAAATTCGACGCCGTTGGTCACATTGCCATTGGCATCAAAAGTCGGATCGCTGCCGTTCGAGGTATAGGCAATCTTGCGGCAGCCGGCGCCCGAATCTACACAACTGAGAGTCACACTCTGCACAGAGGAATACGAGCCCGCAGCAATATCTGCCGATGACACCGGAGCAGTCGCGTCAGCCGTCATCACGATTTCCAGCATGCCCACCTGATTTAATCCGTCGCGCACCATAATACACAGTTTGTCGCGGCCGTCGGCTGCGAAGAGTTTGAGCGGGTTGGCCGATAGCGAGCCATAGACTGTGGTGACCACAGGCGTGTTCGCATTATAGATGTAGAGCGCGCCGTTCAAGTCAAGCTGGCAGGTTGCCGCGTCATTGTCGATTACCCCGATCTGGTAATAACCGTCGCTCTGCGTTTGCCAGGTAATGCTCACTGAATCGGAGGGTTTGAGGCTATTGTTGCTGCTGCCGACTTGCGTCACCGCCGGGCCAACCTTGCCCGAACCGAGGTTGAGCGTCTGTACGGTCGCGGCTTTTTTTTCGTCGGTCACGGTGACCTGCACATTGGCCACAAAGCCCGGAGTTAAATTATTGGGTAAAACAAACGTAACCTGACTGCTTCCGCTGCTGTCTGATTGTCCGGAAAAGAGTCCGATTTCTGAACTGTATTTATAGGTAATATTTTTCCCCTCGGGGTCATTCGCTTCGACGTTGATGGTAAATACCTGATTGGGTAAGAGCGTCGCGCCGCCGGGTGAATTGCTACTGAATTTTGTGATTACCGGGGCCTGATTGGAGCGAAAATCCCTGATCTGTTTGACCAGCGCACCATCGCAGGCAAGCAGCAGGGGGGCCATGAGCCCAAAAAGGATAGAAAGGCGCATATATGAGCTTATACGAGCGAGGCCATCTGTCCGAGCAAAAAAAGCGCAAATGGGGTTAAAAATGCCCGTTTTTTATTGGACGCTTTCGGCCGAAGGTATAAGATAGGGTATGGAGCGGCAAATAGAGAGTTTGGCCGGGCGCATGACGACCGCAACCCAGCGGCCTGCAGACGCCATCGCAGGGCGTGTCTACACGCTCAGGAAACGCAGTCTCGTGCCGCCAATAGCAATTCTACCCGCGATTTTCGGGGTCGCGCTGCTCAGCAGCGGTATGGGTTTTGTCGCCTCGGGCTCGCATATGGCACCCGCACGCGCATCGGTAGAATCGATCAGCCCAGACGACGTTCAGACTATCTGGGAGAAACAAGTTAAACCCCTGCGCGGCAATGAATTCCATCTGACCCTCGATCTCGACAATACCCTACGTGCGAGCGATTCCCGCACCGATAAAAATCTGTGGACACTGCCATTGCCTGAGATTGCACCGACATCCGCCCCGCTGGTCTTCACCGATAACGACAAAATTCTGGTGAGTGTTGCAACCTCGATCGGTGCGGTTTATCTGATCAATGCGCAAAGCGGTCAGGTACTGTGGATGCAAAACGTGAGCGATCAGGTCGACGTTTCGCCACTGCAAATCAAGAACTCAATGCTCGTCGTGGCCTGCGCCGATGGCAAAGTCTATGGCCTCAATGCCGCCGACGGCCATATCGACTATATGATACAGACGGATTCTGAAATTACCGCACTCGAACCCGTAGCCGATGGCCGAGGCGAACATATCTATGCAATTGCCGATAAGACGCGCGTCATGGCGCTCAATGCGATGACTGGCGACCTGCAATGGCGACGCGAAACATCGGGTGTCGCGACCGATAGCCCGATTCTGACCGCGCGCAATATTATTACCCCCACCGCCGACGGCAATTCGAGCAAGCTGTGGGCGTTTGACGCCAACGGCAATCTCAGCTGGATGAACACTTTTGCCCGCTATACTTCTCTGGCAGCAACCGAGCGCTACATTGCGATGGCACAGGGCTCGGTGATCACGCTGATCAAAGCCGAAACCGGCGAGGCTGTGCATTATTGGCAACTCAACGGCACTCCGACGGCGATCGAGGTCAGCGAAAAAAACGGTCAGCTCGTTGTGAAGACCGATCAGGGTAACCTGACATCCGCTGTGAACTGAAATCAATTGACACAACATTTTAACTAACTATTCACCCTTGTGGATTTTGTCACGCTCGGTTATGTCGCATTGATGTGTTACCTGTGCGGCTCTCTGCCCACCGCGTACCTCGCGGGCATTCTCATTAAGGGTGTCGACATCCGCACTGTCGGTTCGGGTAATGTCGGCGCTTCAAATGCGATGCGACTTCTCGGCAAGGGCTGGGGCGTTACCGTGCTGTTGATTGATGCGCTCAAGGGCCTCATTCCACTGCTTTTCATCTTGCATTTCTATCTTAAGGGCAATGCGCAACTCGAGCGTTATGCGATCGTGGGCGCATTCGCCTGTATGATCGGGCATGTTTTTCCGGTTTGGCTTAAGTTCAAAGGCGGCAAAGGGGTCGCGACCGGCCTTGGCGTCATGACCGCAATGCTGCCGATCGCTGTCGCGGTTGCCCTGCCGGTATTTATTCTTGTGGTTTATGTCACACGCTATATTTCGCTGGGGTCCATCACCGCAGCGCTGGTTCTACCGGCGGCTTTCTTCATTGACCATGAATTATCCACCTCACTCGAGCTATTCATTTTTGTGAGCGTTGCGTGTATTTTTGTGATTTACAAGCATAAGTCTAATATCAAGCGTATCATTGCAGGTACAGAAAACCGTCTCGGAGAGAAAGGTACAGTACCCTAACCAAAGGAGTGACCATGATAAAACGGATTTTTACCCCCGCGCTGCTGCTGATTGCGGTCTCGGCGCTTTCGGCCGGCCCGATTCGCGACGACTATTTTAAGACGCGCGATGATCTCGAAAAAAGCAAAGATACTCCTGAATCACGCAAGCAGTTTCTGGAAACGAATATCCAGCGCTCTTTGCGCCGCCTACTGGTGCGCTACTACGGATATGTTAACCCGGAAAAAATCAAAATTTCTGCTTCAAACTACGAGCAATCAGAGAAAGATAAACTCACCTACTACTTCAAGTACGAAGATTATGTCGGCTTTATGACGTTTTCTAACGACCCCGAATATTACTACGCGGTACCGCGCGAAGAAAAGGTCGTTCAGAAAATGAAAGCCGGCGCCGCCAAGTAGGCGATCGTGGCAAAAAAGCCGGCGCTGCCGAGGCTGCCGGCCCTACTACGCAAAAAAGCGCGACCGGTTATTATCCTCACTACGCTGCCCGACATGGTGGCGGCAGAAAAAATTTCATTTCAGCTGGTAGAGCTCAAACTGGCCGCGTGCGTCAATATTCTGCCCGACGTGCAATCGATTTACCATTGGGATGGCAAATTGGTGCGCGAGCGCGAGGCGAAACTTTTAATCAAGACATCGAGCGAGCGGCTGAATGAAACGCGCGCTTATATCAAGGCGAATCACCCCTACTCGGTGCCCGAGATTACGACAATCGGCGAGAACGGTGACGTCGCAATGCAAAACGATTACTGGGAGTGGCTCGAAAGTTATATTCGCCGCGCGTAACACCCGTTTATTCGATACGGTCGCGGGCAAGCTTCAGATTCTTTTTCTCTAAAATTTCCGTATAACGCGACCAGCGCTGCTGAGATGAAGCATCACCCTTCTCGATTTTGAAGAGACAGGTTGCATACCCTGCGGGTATAGTTGTCCTGAACATAACGTCGTAAATGTCGTCACGCCCTTTCGATTTGGCGAAATCGCGTGCGGCGTCGATCATCCCCTGCACAAAATAGCGCTGCACGCGGCAATCCATCGCCGAATACATATCTTGATGCGGGCAATAATCGATGTGAAAGTGAATATCGCCGTCGCCGACCGCAGGGGTTTCGAGCGATGCATACGCGATGCGGTTGATAACCGTCGCATAGAAACTGATCCATTCGTCGGTGCTGGTGTCGGCATCAATTTCAGTGCCTGTCAATATCTGACTGCCGATATCGTGCCCGATCTTGCGCAACGCACCGAGCACCAGCTTCTGTCCTTCAGCACCGAAGGTTTTTTCGGCGCTCTTGAGCACCTCGATCAGCGCCATCGCTTGCATCGTGCCCCATTGCCATAACGTCGCCGGGTCAAAGTTGGTCTCGGCGAGTACCTTTTTGACATTGGTAAGGCCTTTTGCATACGGTTGATTGTACTGAAATTTCTGCCAGTTCTTTTCTGTGCGCTGCTGCCAATGCAGGTGAGATTTATCACGGTGCGCGGGGCGGTCGATTTTTGTCATTGTAGAGACGCGATAGATCGCGCATCTGCAATGGCGATAAATTTACGGGTAGAACTTCAGCACGCGCAGCAGATGGTGCATGATCTCAGGGGTACAGCGCGTTGAATAGTGGCTCGCATCAGACCAGTATTTGCATTTGTAGTCGTTCTGGCTGGCGTAGTGAAATTGTACACTGCCGCCTATCAGCTCTTTTGCATATTTGTCGACCGCCGGCGCATACGGCGTTTTATCGAGTACCTGTTTGAGTTCATCGTGCACAAAAGGCCGGTAGAGCAGCACCGGGATATTTTTCGCCCGTGCCATCGCGACGATGCGCTTCAGCGATTCATCCATCAGCGGGTCGACGGCGAAGGTCTTGTAGTTATTGCCGTACATGGTGAGAAAAGCACCGACACGTTCTTCGCGCAGTTTGCCTGTCAATTCAGCATCGAGGTAATCTTTATATCCGCGAAAATATTTCTGCAGCAGCGAGTACTCCGGTTTTTCGTTCTGTGCCTTGGGCAGGTAATCATACACTTGCAGTTCGGGTCGCGGTTTGAGCGCATATCCCGCAAACAACAGGCGCGCACGCGCCTCGTCGGCAACTGACTTCTTACCGAATTTCGCCAACAGGCGGTAGTATTCATAGTCATATTCATCGGAAAAAATGAACTCCGATTTGCCGTGGTTATTCTTATGCTCGAGTTCTAAAAGCTCGGGCCCTATTTCGAGCACAATCGCATCGGGAATATAGTTCAGCCTCCACAAGTGATCGAGTGCATGGTAATAGGCGACCATCTGCGCCCCGACCTGCGCATAGACCAGAAACTGCGTCGATAAGATTTGTTCTTTCTGGGGGGCGTTGAGGTATTCACTGATCGTTGTTTCTTGCTTCAACAAATTGAAGCGCTCCGAACGCGAACTGCCAAAGACCACCACAGTCTTTCTGCCCGGCAGTTTCGCTGCGAAACTGGCTTCCATGTTCAGGCGGATCTTCGCCGTTTCAGAGAGCTGTATACCGGCGCCGCGGGTGACTCCCACGGGTGTCGCCGTGTCTTTATTCGCCAGCAGAAGCAACTTATCTGCAGCCAACAGCAATACAATCAACAGCAGCGGATAATAAAGCCATTTTTTGAAACCGGATTCAGAATTGGACATAAATAAATGCCTCGTTGGGAATTTGCACCCGAGAAATCAGAAAATAAATTACCACCAATAGCACCGGCAACACAAATGCGGCGCGCGGTAATGAAAATGCGAGCACTGTATCACGGCGCAATTCGAGATACTGCACAAACCAGGTAAGAGCAATGAGCGTAAACACCAGCGACAATGTCAGCGTGGCCTGTTTGGCGACGAAAAGTTTACCGATCAGCGTGAGCGCCGATGCAAAATCGGGGGCGCGGAAAAAAACTAACGAAAAACTCCAGCCCAGAATCACCCAGATATTGCGCACGAGCCAGGCGGGTTTGCTCGCGGGCGTTTTACTCAACGACAGCAACTTTTCTGCGGCAAGATAAGCACCGTGTAAGGCACCCCACAGCAGAAAGTTCAGCGTTTCACCGTGCCATATGCCCGATAAGATCATCGCTGTCATCAGGTTGAAATATTGTCGCGCTTGGGAAACCCGATTGCCGCCCAGCGGAATATAGATACAGTCGCGGATAAATTTCGACAACGTCATATGCCAGCGGTTCCAGAATTCTGAGAAGCTGGTGGAAAAATACGGGCTGTTAAAATTTTGCGGCAGATCGTAGCCAAAGAGTTTTGCCACCCCGCGCGCGATGTCGATGAAACCGGAAAAATCGCAGTAGAGCTGCGCCGTGTAACCCAACATTGCGGCCAAGGCATCGGCACTGCCGTAGTCCGCGGGATTCTTGAATACCGGATTTATCAGATAACCAAGCACATCGCCGATAAAAAGTTTTTTGGTCAGCCCCAGCGCGATGAGGAACAGCCCACGGTTTTGCATATCGCGCGATGCAGTTTCACTGCCGACCTGCCGGTAAAAATCGGCCGCGCGCAGAATCGGCCCTGAAATCAGGTGCGGGAAAAACAGCATGAATAACAGAAAGCGGCCGGGCTCGACGGCGATGGGCGCGGGAGTTTTTCCCCCTGCGTCGCCGGTTGCGGAACGATAAACATCCACAAGGAATGCGATAAACTGAAAGGTATAAAAGCTGATGGCGAGGGGCATCACGATCTTGAACCAGTCGGGCAATAGAGTGCCCTGCGGCGCGAGCAGGCCAAAGAGCGAATTAAAATATTTGAAAAAGGCAAGGTGCGCGATATTCAGTGCCACCGCGACGCCGATGAGCGCGCGGCCTGGCTGTGCATGCAGCCGCACGGCGACGAGGTAATTGAGTGCGATTACCGTGACGAAATGCAGCAAAAATGCCGGGCTATAGAGACCATAGTAGGCGGCCGAGGCAAAAATGAGAAACCCGACCCGCCACTTTCGCGGAATGTGCCAGTATATCAGCAGCGACACGGCGACGAATGCGACAAAGGCGAGCGACAGAAAGTTCAAGGTTGGCCAAGCTGCACGGGCAGATTGCGACCGCAAGCAAATTCAGAGCATTGCCATTCAGAAGAATGCGCGGTTGCGCGGCAGGCATTAATGGACTGCAAAGTCTTTTTAAGTGGACAGCGTTGCGCGCCTGCTCTATTGTGCTCTTATGAAAGTCATTCTCGTTACCGGATCCACGCGCGGTATTGGTAAAGAAACTATACGCCAGCTGGCACGCTTGGGGCACCACACCATACTCACTGGGAGAAACGAAAAACACGTAACGGATGTGCAGGATGACCTTGGCGGCGAGGGCGTTATCACCGATGCCTGCCAGCTCGACGTGCGCGACGACAAATCTATCGCCGCCGCGGTGAAATTTATCGCCGATCGCCACGGCAAACTCGACGTGCTGGTAAACAACGCGGGCATCTTTCTCGACGAATCGGGCGCGCCGGGGGATATTCAGGTGATACGCGATACGTTTGAAACGAATGTACTCGGCCCTTACCGCGTGATTCAGGCTTTTCTACCATTGCTGAAAAAATCGGGCGATGGCCGCATCATCAATCTGTCGAGCGGCATGGGCGGGCTCACCGAAATGAACGGTGGTTATCCCGGTTACCGTATTTCGAAAACAGCGCTCAACGCCGTCACGCGCATATTCGCCAACGACCTCGCGGGCGACAAGATACGCGTGAACTCGGTTTGCCCCGGCTGGGTGAAAACCGATATGGGCGGTGACCGCGCGACACGCGAAGTCGAAAAGGGTGCAGAAACGATAGTCTGGCTCGCCACGGCAGACGATATTCCCAACGGAAAATTTTTACGCGATAAGAAAGAAATCCCCTGGTAAAAGGAGCAACGTCTGCAATCAGCCGGCAGTTTTGCGGCATTTTTTTTTCTGCTCGCGTCTCTGCAGGGCTGCGTGTTGGCTTTTTCGCTGTGGAGAAAAAAAAGCAGCGGCGGCGCAAACCGCATTCTCGCCGTCTGGTTATGCCTGGTCGTGCTCGACCTGTTGATGGTGGCAGCGATTGTTCAGCGGTGGCACTTTGAATATCCCTCGCTCATGTATGTCAAATACGGTTGGCCGTTTTTGCACGGGCCACTGCTGTTTCTCTATACGACACGACTGATTCACCCGAACCGCAGGTCGCTTGCCGATCTCTGGCATTTCGCTCCGTTTATTGCCATCAAGCTGTTTTTTATTCCTTACCTGATGCTTTCTCATACGGAAAAAATATCGTATATGAACGCGTTTGCGCAGAATAACCCGGTGCGCGAAACGACGCTCGGCACGGTCATGGCGCTGCACGGGTTCGCCTACGTGCTTCTCAGTTTTTTTACGGTCCGCCGCTACCGGCGTCAGGCGGAGCTCTATTTTTCTTTTTCGGAAAAGGTCTCGTTATCGTGGTTGAACACAATGCTCATCATCAATCTTGCTATCTGGAGCATCGTCGTGGTCAACCAGACACTGCACTTTTTCCAGATTCGCAGCAATCTCGATCTTTACACCTATCTTTTGGCAGCCCTATGGGTATTCGCGGTCGGTTACTTCGGTTTTCACCAACCGCAGATTTTCGCCCTCAGCGAGACAAAGTCTGCGACAGCCACCCCGGCAGCGACCGTTGCCGAACCCAGCATAAGTGCCGATAAAACCCCCGACGAAGCCTCTTTCGACAGTGCAGCAAAATACGCCAAAACACGGCTCAGCGAAGAGCGCAAAGAAGAAATCCGCCTGAAATTACTCGATCTGATGCAGCAAAAACCGTACCTCGAACCGAATCTGACGATCAAAGACATTTCAAATGCCACCGGCTACCCGATTCACCATATTTCTCAGGTGATCAATGACGTGTTCGGCGAAAACCTGTTTGCCTTTATCAATCGCCATCGGGTTGCCCAAGCCCGTGAGCGGCTGTCAGACCTCGAAACCAGTGAGCTGAATGTGTTGCATATCGCGCTGGCATGCGGTTTCAATTCAAAATCCTCCTTTAATA
>JAEUSA010000132.1 GCA_016788945.1 Leptospiraceae bacterium | reverse complement strand
TCGAGTATTACAGCGAAGGCAGCGGTGAACCGATACTGCTGTGCCACGGTTTTCCCGAACTTTGGTACAGTTGGCGCAACCAAATCAAGCCACTGGTCAGCGCCGGTTTTCGCGTGATAAGCCCCAACATGCGGGGGTATGGTAACAGCTATGCACCTGCAGAACCCGGCGAATATGAATTTGAAAAAATTTGTGCAGACATGATTTCTTTATTAGATCATCTGCGGATTGATAAAGTCACGCTCATTGGGCACGATTGGGGCGGCGCGATTGTCTGGGCGCTCGCATTTCACCACACCGAACGTATCAAGCGCCTGTGCTCGCTGAACACGCCTTATGCACCCTATACGCGCCTGAATCCCGCAGAAATGCTCAAACGGCGGCCCGGCAAATACGCTTACCAGCTTTATTTTCAAGAGATTGGCGAACCCGAAAAAGAACTCGAACGCGACCTCACCAAGACATTTAACGCGGTGTTCAGAACCTGTAGCGATAAATCAGAAAATAACATGATGTACCACACGGAAAAAGCGCTCACAAACCGCTCGTTTATCGGTTCGAGAGAAATACCCCCCTCTGACCTGTTGAGCCCTGAAGAGATCACGGTGTATGTCGACGCATACCGCAAGACCGGCTTTCGCGGGCCACTCAATTGGTATCGCAACATGGAAGCCAACTGGAAATGGAGCGAAAAGGTCGCAGAGAAAAAAATAGACCTGCCGTGCCTGATGATCACCGCCGAAGAAGACCCTGTGCTCACTCCAAAGGTCGCGCAGGGTCTCGAAAAGTATGCACCCAAAGTACAGTACCATAACATTTTGCAGTGCGGGCACTGGACACAACAGGAAAAACCCGACGAGGTAAATGAAAAACTGCTCGCATGGCTGAAAGAAACACAGTGATCGCAGTTTACGCCGTCTCTGTGTTTTGCGTCATAGATTAGTAATGGCGCGTTTTTTTCTCTCTATTGCATTTCTCTGCGCTCTGACCTCTGCAGCTCTGCCGGTACCACCTCAAGGTTTCGTTCGCACCGACGGTCTCAACTTCACGCGCCACGGCAAAAAATACGCTTACATCGGGGCCAACCTGTGGTCAGGCATGAACCTTGGCGCTTTCGACCGGCCCCGACTCGTGCGCGAACTCGACCGGCTGCAGCGCATTGGAGTGAAAAACCTGCGCGTGCTTGCGGCGACCGAGGGGCCCGACAGCGAACCGTGGCGCATTGTGCCCGCGATGCAAACCGCGCCGGGTGTCTACAACGAAAAACTGTTGCGCGGTCTCGATTTTCTGCTGTGGGAGATGCAAAAGCGCGACATGACCGCTGTCATTGTACTGGGCAACTACTGGCAATGGTCCGGCGGCTTTGGTCAATACCTGAACTGGGCAGGTGAAGGTTCCATTCCGTATCCGAAATTCGATCCGCTCGCGCGCGGCGGCTCTGACGACAGTTGGATCTCATACTGGAGCTGGTTACACTATAATTTTTATGTCTGCAAGTTCTACGGCAACACAAAAGCCATTGAATGGTATGAAAAATTCATCCGTAAAGTAGTCACACGCCGCAACACCATCAGCGGTCAGCATTATTATAAAGATCCCACAATCATGGCCTGGCAGCTCGCCAATGAACCGGCGGGTTTTTTCGCGCAGACTAAATTTGACGAATGGATTTTGCGTACGGCGAAACTCATCAAGGCGCGCGATCCATACCATCTCGTGAGTGTCGGTTCGATGGGTGAGGTGTTCTCGATGGCCGGGGTCGACCAGTTGAAGAACCATGCACATAAAGAAATCGATTATGCGACCGTACATATCTGGGTGCAAAATGCAGCGGTCTATAATCCCGATCGGCCCATCGAGACCTATCCCAGAGCACTGCGATCGTTGACTGACCTGCTCGACAAGCACCGCGCCTATGCAAAGAAACTCAATAAGCCGCTCGTGTTTGAAGAATTCGGTATCTCGCGCGATCAAAACCGCTTTGAACCGGGTTCTTCAGTTCTGATTCGCAATCACTTCTATTACCGTGCCTTTTCGTATGTCATTGACTCGCAAAAAAGCGACGCGCCGGTCGCCGGTGTAAACTTCTGGGCCTGGGGTGGCGAAGGTGCCCCAAAGCATGTTCGTTGGCAGCCGGGCGACCCCCTGATCGGCGATCCGCCGCACGAAGCGCAGGGCTGGTATAGCGTCTATGCGGATGACCACACAACGACGGCCATCATTGCGCGCAGCGCCCGCCGGCTCGCCGCGGCACATTGATTTGCTTTGCCTCGGGTCTCAATGCTGCGTAGCAGGGGTATGCCGACGAGAATCATCACGCTTATCTTTGCTGTCGCGATCTTTCCTGGCGCCATTCGGGCAGATTATGCCTGCATGCTTGAAGAGCAACCCATCTGCCGGCTGTTTAGCGACAGAGGCGGCATGCACCGTGAGAAACTCGATGCGCTTTGCCTCAAGGCACCCGGAAAACCGGTTAACCGCTGCCCTGCACGCGCCGTATTTAGCTGCATCTCATTTAAGCACCATGCGCACAAGGCTCGCAATGACCAGTAATACCGCAAGACCACCGGCCGCGTTATAGATTGCCAGCAATTTCTGTTCGCGTTGATCGCTCCACGGCATAAGGCCCGCCTCAGCGTGGCGTAAAAAGCGTAGCTGCAATGGTATGAGCACAAACATCCATAGCACGCCAGTCATTGTGAAATAGATCAAGGCCCATTTCAACCAGCCCACCGCGAATAAGTTACCGTAAGCACCGGCAAGAACTGCGGCGTTCCACAGCAGCAGAATCAGCCCCACGCCGGTAAAGGCAAGGTCGGTGACGTTGATGAGTCGTGCGGCGAAGTGAAACCACTCACTTTTGCGCGATGCAACCGCGAGACCGAACCAAAGCGCGCCCACGGTAATATTGCCGAGAAAGATAATCGCTCCGGCAATGTGGAGCAACCGGTGTACGGCACGCGGAAGTACCTCGGGCAAATGGACGCCGAGAAAAAGTAGACTGGTGAATACACCGATGATGAGCAATTCAACGCCATAGGCAATCTTATATTTTTTCATCTCGCCTCTTTTTGACCAATGCGGCGCGCTTCTTCGATATACTTCTGCAGACGTTTTTCCGGCGCATGCCGCACCATACCGAACAACGAATAGCGCACTGGTTTTATGCCGCAGAATTCGAGTGTGGCAAACTTAAGCAGCCGCAGGCCGGGGGCGCGATTGAACCAACGATAATACCAACCCGGCGCATCCATCGTGATCATAATGCGCGCCGTCTTACCCGTCAGAAGTTTCTCGGGCAACGGCGATTTTTTCCGGTATTTGAAGGCGAAACCCGGTAAGAACACACGGTCGATAAAGCCTTTGAGCAGTGCGGGCATCGAAGCCCACCAGCTCGGAAAAACAAACACCAGATGGTTGGCGTCTGCAATCAGTTTTTGCGCCCGGGCGAGATCGGGTTCGAGCGGTTGATCGGCGCGGTACCCCTCACGTAGGCTGAGATCGAAATTCAAACGCGTGAGCTCCAGCAATGTGACGTCGGCACCCGCCGCTTGAGCAGCAGCTGTGTATTCGCGTGCCAGATTACCGCACAACGAGTCGCTCCGCGGATGCCCCATGATCACAAGAGTTTTTTTCATTGTTGTCTCTCTCCCTGATTTTTATGCCCCACGAGTGATTGCAGATGCGCTTCGGCCGATTCTATCCACTTAAGCTCCATGCGCGATCGCATCATGCCATAGTCCAAAGTCATGCGCCAAAACGGCCAATCGGGTGATTTGTCGCGGTACGCAGCTATATCGCGTTCGATACCCGCGTAGATTTTGAGCAGAGCTGTATTGTGTTCACGGCTGCGGTCGAGGTGCTTGGCGACACCTTCGCGGCTCAGCTGACTGCCGAAAAAAAGTTTCAACAGCAGTTCATTGCGTTCGGCGAGGGGTTCGGCGGGTTGCGCAAGCCAAGTGGCCAGTTTTTTGCGGCCGGCGGCGGTGATGGCGTAAATGATGCGGCTGGGGCCTTTGGCCTCGGCGGTGCGCGCCTTGCGGATCAATCCCTGCTTCTGCAACTGCTTGAGATTGGGGTAGATTTGCCCGAAACTTTCGCTCCAGAAAAAACCGATGCTCGTCTCTATGAATTTTTTCATGTCATAGCCGCTGCATTCATATTGAGTGAGAATACCGAGCAAGGCGAACTGGGTCTTGTTTTCGCGTTTCATTGATCTGAAAGATACTATCTAATAGATATACTACACGTCAAGGCCAATCCTGTTTACCCTCAATGGATTTTTCAGGTCGCGTATTTGCGGGCTTTGCGCAGCATCAGCCAACGGAACAGCAAGCCGAACAAAAACAAGAACACGCCAAAGCTGCCCAGAAAAATCTGCGGCATGTTCTGCTCCCAGAAAGCATTAATTTCGCAATTTTTGAAATCCGCCTTATGATAAATAACTTCGACTTCTTGGCCCACCACATATTTGAACATCAGATGGTTCACCTGCAAACGGCTTTCAAACCGGTGTTTTTTGCCCTCTTTTGTTTTGAACTCGACCACGGGCATTCGGTACATCGGGCCATTCTGGTGAATTTCAATGACCTTACCTTTGACCTTAATACCGTTCTTTTGCAGATCATTGGTCTCGAGCAAAAAGCGGAAACCATAATATGCGACGCCTATGCCGGCCAGCGCGATGACAAAGCCTACGTAAGAGGCCGTTTTGAAAGCGTTCATGGGTATGCGTATTGCCGTGAACCGTTGCCGTCAACGGTTTTTGTCAACACGGCGGCAGTGGAGCGCGTACGCTCAAAAATGCGAATGGTCGTTAACTACGGGATCCTTTTCACCTGTATGATAGAGCGAGGCATAGTGAGCGCACACGACAACCGAATAGGTCGTTTTTGCTGCCATCTCGATTTTTAGCGTCTTCTGGCCGGTGCTTAAAGGATGCAATTTCAATTCAGACCCAAAAGTTGTATTCTGGAATTCTACAGGGCTTGTCTTTTTTTCCTGATCGACGAGTGTCACGCGCGATGGGTGCACCGCCTTTTCCCCATGACCGGTAATGATGCCGATGCGATAGAGCAGGTTTTTATCCATTTCAAAGCTAACGTCGAATTTCTGTCCCTGCGTCGGGTGTATCTGCGTACGGCACTGAAACCCCTGAGCAATCGCGCGCTCGCCAAACAGGCGTGCTTCTCTGACGATGATTGTTTCTTGCGTCGCGTGCAAAATCACGACCCCAGGCATGAGCAGAGCAATGCCTAACAATACGCGACGATGGATCTTCATGCGTTCCGTGTCCAGATGTGATTTCAGGGCTTCAACCGCTTTTATGCGGACTCGCATGCGAGCGCGTCTCAGACCCCGCAGGGGGGTGAGACGCGTTCTAAGTTTTTTTACGCCACGATTCGATCTTGTGGACATGCCTGCTCATGCGCACCGTGTTCGGCATCGACCGGCTCTTGGCCGACCCTGACAAATATTTGAAAGGCAAGCGCTTTGCGCTTTTGGTCAATCAGAGTTCCGTGGCGGCAGACGGCAAGTATCTCTTCGAGGCACTGCTGCAACAGGGGTTCAAGCCAGAAAAAATTTTTGCACCCGAACACGGTCTGTTTGGCACCGAACAAGACCAGATCACCGTCGCCGATGAAGTCGATGGCTTCACCGGCCTTAAAGCAGTCAGTCTTTACGGCCAAACCAAAGACGAGCTTAAACCGCGCCGCGAAGACCTTGAAGGCCTCGATGCACTCGTCGTCGACATTCAAGATATCGGCTGCCGTTATTACACCTATGCCTACACCATGGCGTTTTGTATCGAAGCCTGTGCTGCGCTCGGTATCGAAGTCATTATCTGTGACCGTCCGAATCCATTAGGCGGAGTAATCATCGAAGGCAACACAGTACAACACGGTTGCGAATCTTTTGTCGGCGCCTATCCACTGGCGGTACGGCATTCGCTGACGATTGGCGAAATTGCCCTCTTTCTCAATGCAAGGGAAAACTGGCGGGCAAAAATTCAGACGATCGGCCTATCAGGCTGGGAGCGCCCGATGCTCTACCCTGCGACGCGCGGCCTGTGGAGCCAACCTTCACCCAACATGCCGACGTTCGATACCACGGTCGTCTACCCGGGCACCTGCCTGTTCGAGGCGACCAATGTTTCAGAAGGCCGCGGCACAACCCGCCCTTTCGAAATTATCGGGGCGCCCTTTATTGATCCTAAAAAGTATGCGACTGCCCTCAATGAGCAGAAACTCCCCGGTGTGTACTTTCGGCCGCTCTACTTCAAGCCGACGTTTCACAAATTCAAAGACCAGGCCTGCGGCGGTGTCTTTGTACACGTAACCGACATCGGGATTTTTGAATCTTTTTACACGGGCCTCTCCATGGTCAAGACTGCACACGACCTGTGGCCGAAAGAATTCGACTGGCGGCGCGAACCATATGAATACGTCGCCGACGTTCTCGCGATTGACCTTCTCACTGGTTCAGGGGAGTTCAGAGAGACCGTCGAGCGCGGCGGCAGCCTTGCTGCATATCGAGCCAACTACCAACAAGAGCAGAAAAATTTCAAACGTATGTCTAAAGGTTTCTATTTGTATGAATAATATCCGTGAAATCTGAAAGGTGAGCCTGTGGTCGGCTGCATGCAATTGGTCGTGGGGGCTGTCCGCCCCCCGTAGTCATTTGCCTTATTTGCTCAAGCGGTTAGTGAGAAATGCGTCCGCGTAACCCGCCAGACTCTGCCCATCAATACTGCTGTTAATGTAGCCTGTCGCATACAGGACGCCCCTGCTATCGACCGCGAGGGCTGTTCCATAGGTTGAAGCACCGGATGTCCCAAAATTTGAAACGCGCGGCGCACCAAACGGGCGATAGACAAAGGTATCGGGCGAACCAACGGGTGAAACGCTATATCCGCCAGCAGGTAAGTCTGCAAGTACGCTTAGGCCGGTTTGGGGGCTACAGATAAGTCTTCGACCAGCGGCAGATTTCGGATAACTCCATATCTGATAAGAGGGGGGGAGAAAATTCCAGTTAAATTGACCATTGAGTGCCATTACAGAATAGACAAATCCTATTGTGCTCCCCCAATTTGAGACATACGGTTGCCCAAGGGTTCCGTTTGTCGAGCCCGTAATATGCACGCTGCCACAATTTTTGACTGCTATGTCATACCCAAATGTATTGGAACGTGCCCCGGTATTATCGGTACCGCCGACGAGAGTCGTCCAGTATCTGTTACCAAGCTGGTCATATTGACTAATAAATGCGCTGTAGTTACCTGGATTTGTTTTGCCGTGCAGGTTTCCATTCGTCGAACCTACGACATACATCAAATCGCCATCCGAAGTGATCTTATTGATTGTCGTGTAAGCCCCTGTAACTCCGGTCAAACGCGTCCATTGCCGTATGCCATCCCAAGTATATTTTGTAATGAATCCATCTTGCCGACCTGACAAAGTCTGACCGTCTAGATTGGCAGAGGTATACCCCGCAACATAAATATTCCCCTGATTGTCCGATATTACACCCGTAGGAATTAGGTAGTTATTGGGGATCCCCAACAAACGGGTCCAATGGTGAGAGCCATCGGCATACAAAGAAACAACAAATGTGTCATATTTTCCCACAAGTGCCTGCCCATTTAAAGCACCGTTGGTGTGCCCCGCCAGAATGATGCGCCCCGTAACCGTTGCAGCGGTCGCTGCTTGGCCGAATGTATAAGCGCCGGGCGAGCCCATCAGCTTACTCCAAAGTTTATTGCCCCCGCTGTCGTGCTTTGTTACGTAAGCATCGTATCCCCCCTGACGCGTCAGGCCATCGGGAGCGCCATTCGAATAACCTACGGAGATGATGTTATCGGCTGCATCGACCGCAAGGTCGAACATATGGGTATACGCCCCAGCGCTTCCCGAAAGCCGCGTCCATTTTTGTTGCCACTGAGCATGTATCGATTCGCTGGTCGGCCCCATACTGAAACTCTTGCCCGCCACACGGTTGTTGCCGCTGCCATTACTCTGCGAATTCCAACCGGTGTAAATATGGTTTGTCCGGGCGAGGTTGCCCGTATTTCCCTTTACGAGTACCGGAGCTCCGTGAAGGTATGTGCCGGTATCGACGGGCACAGCGCCAGACGAATGGCCATTTCCATAATAGGTAACCGTATTCGAGAGAAAAGACGATGTATCCATCAGGTTCGTTGTCACGAGCATATCGTCGGTGCCAGTTTTGATTTGCCCGTCGAGATTGCCGTTAGCAAAACCAACGGTGTGAATGTTTCCGCTTGCATCGCTGGTGCAACCATACGGCGCAGCCAGGGTACCGCTTCCACCAAGCAGACGCGTATATATGTGCGATCCCGAATCGCTGAATTTGGCGAGATAAAGATCGCCTGTTCCGGTCTTGATCTGTCCTGCAAGGTTTCCACTGGTATTGCCGCAGAGGTACACTTGATCAAAGGGATCAATAGCGATTGAAGTTGCCGGAGAATCGGCGGCGCTCACACCGTGCAGGCGCGTCCATAATTTCGTGCCGTCGGCCGCATAATGCACAAGCAACCCGTCCGTATTACCCGTGCGAACCTGACCATCAATATTGGCCGAGGAATAACCGGCCATGAAGACGTCGCCGGCCCGGCGCGTCTTCACATCAATTATCATCGTTGAAGCCCCAGTAGCTCCGGTTAAGTGTGTCCATTGTTTGTTGCCGCTCGCATCGAATTTCATGATGAAGGCATCAACCGTACCGGTCTTTGTCTGGCCATCCAGGTTGCCTGCAGTCTGTCCGACGGTATATATGTTACCGGTGGTATCGGCAGACACGCCAAAACCATTCGTATTGACTCCTGCCACGCCCGACAACCTAACCCATTGAATTGTTCCGGCTGCATTGTACTTCGCGACGTACGCGTCATAAAGCCCTGTCTTGGTATTTCCTGCGAGGTTACCGTTGGTTTGTCCGGATATGATCAGGTTGCCGTCGGCGTCGGTAGCTAAAACACCACCGAACGTGGATATCGTGTGAGCCCCTGCGACGCCGAGCAACTGCGTCCACAATCGCGTGCCATTGGTATCCATCTTAATAATGAACGTGTCCGTCAGTCCTGTTACGGATATTCCATCGACGGCACCGTTAGTGGAGCCGGTCACAAAAACATTTCCCGCATTGTCGAGAACGACCCCGAGGGCATTGGCAGACCGGGTTGCAGCCGGCCCTATGAGGCGGGTCCATTCCACGACACCGGCACGATTGTACTTGATTACAAACCCATCTTTCGGGCCATTGTTCGTGAGCCCGTTGAGGTTGCCATCTGTGTAACCAGCGACAAAGATATTACCGCCCGCATCCACCGCGATTCCTTGTCCGCGCGTTGGCTTTGTAGCGACTCCTGCCAAGCGTGTTAATCTTGTCTGCCACATCGCAAAAAGTGATATGTTCGCGGCACCGACCGTAATCGCCTGACCGGGCATATAGCTTGCCCCGGAGCCATCGGCCTGCGTGTTCCAACCCACAAAGAGATCGGCATTTTTATACAGCCCCCCCGTGTTCTGGGAAACGAGCACACTCGTGCCTGTGTAATATTGCCCCGCATCAAGGGGAACGACACCCCCGGTACTGCCATTTCCGGAATAAGAAATCGTATACTTCGGATTCTCAACCCAGCGGGCATACAGTGTTACATGTGACGACGGCATCGGGTAACTTGCCGCCGCGACGTAAGTTGTGCCGCTTCCATCTGCCGCGGTGTTCCAGCCTGCAAAGGTAAAGTTTGTCAGTGCGAGACCTCCTGTGTTACCCTGCACAGTGGCATTGCTGCCCGCCGCATATCTCGCGGTGTCGGTAGGCGCAGTACCCGATGAAGCGCCATTCGCATCGTAAGTCAAAGAATATCCGCCGGTGGTTCCTGGTGGAAAAATTCCCGGAAAGGCCTGAAAAAGCGGATTGTATCCCAGAATTTGTTCGGTCTTAGCAATGAATGCATCAATCAACGCCTGGTTATTCTGATACTCTTGCAACGGAGTCGGCGAGGTTGTCAGACTTGCGAAGTGAGCGATAATATTGTTGGCAATGTTCAATACCGGATTTTGGTTAGTAATAACTCCGAAATTTACGAGTAAAATTTGTATGGTCAGGCCTACTCCAAAGGAAAAATGTTTTAGCTCAGAGGTTGCTTCGTTAAGACTGGTATTTACCGACGATGGTGTTCGCTCGAGAGAAGAATCGTTATTTACATAATAAATACCGACCATTCTCTCCTGAAGACTATTTTCAACCATATCCGCCTGATCATACTTGAACCAAAATTTTGCCGGTTGATCGAAAACCAACCCCTCGGGTTCAAATTTGAAAACTTTACTTACCTTTTTGAACTCTGATCCGATCGTACCAACCGGAACCGCATCGACGGTAATTTTGATTTCTTGCGGAAAACGTAATCCGAATGGTGGAACTGTGAATTTCCAGCTGCCGTCATCTGCAACGATTTCCCCGCCTTCAATGCCTATCAGCAGCGATTTGCTAACGGGTGGAGAAACGACGACAGGTGACCCACCTGTTCCTGTCGAACTCCCGGAATCGGCCCCGGATCCGTTCTTACAGGCTGAGAAGCTAAGCAACGCCAGCAAAAGGCTGACGAAATTCTGGCAGATATGGCCAGCGCGAACCGCTTGGTGTCGACGCATGGTATGTTCCTCTTCACATGTTGATGGTTGCTTCGGTGCGCCGGACCACATCGGGCGTCAAGCGCTTAGAGAGTTTAAACTTCATTTGCCACGAGCACAATTGCGCACTATTAATTCGATTTTGAGCGAGACCTCTTGAAGACAGCGGTTGAGCACAACGCTTACCGGGACAAGTGACATTCCATGAATGGTCTGATATGAAAGCTGCCTTTCGCGACCGTTATTGCAATCCCGAAGCATTGACCGTCAGGGAAGTCGAAAAACCCTCACTGCGCGAGAATGAAATTCTGGTCAGAGTGCACGCCACTACCGTCAATCGAACCGATTGCGCCGTGCTCACCGCCCGCCCGTTCATCATGCGCTTTTTTACCGGCCTTTTCAAACCGAAATTCGCGATTCCCGGTACAGATTTTGCGGGTGAAGTCGTCGCTGTTGGCCAGGATGTAACAAAGTTTGCGGTCGGCGATCGCCTCTTCGGTTTCAAAGACGACGGATTGCCCACACAGGCAGAATACCTCGCCGTTGCAGAAGACCGGGCCATCGCGCGAATTCCCGCCAAGATAGATTACCACACCGCCGCCGCAAGCCTCGAAGCTGCGCACTATGCGTACAACTTTCTCAATAAAGTGAAGCTCGCAGCCGGGCAAGACGTTCTGGTGAACGGAGCGAGCGGAGGCATCGGTTCGGCGATGCTGCAATTTCTGAAACACTTCGGCGTCCGCGTCACCGCCGTGTGCAACACGAAGAATGTGGCGCTTATCCAAAAACTTGGTGCAGATACAGTCATTGACTACCAAAAAGAGGATTTCACCCAGATCAAAGATAAGTTTGATTTTGTTTTCGACGCCGTAGGAAAAAGTACCTTCCGCAAATGTAAGCCCCTGCTGAAAGATAAAGGAATCTACATCTCTTCAGAGCTCGGCCCCAAAGCCCAGAATCCGTTTCTTGCGCTGTTGACTCCTCTCTTCGGTGGCAAAAAGGTTATCTTCCCGCTGCCGGTCGATATCCCACGCAGCATAAAATTCATCTCTGACCTGCTCGAAACCGGTGAATTCAAACCGGTCATCGATCGCACGTATCCGTTAGATAAAATCGCCGATGCTTATGCCTACGTGATGACAGGCGAGAAAACGGGTAATGTGGTGATAGGGGTGCGGAGTTAAGAAATAATACCAAGCTGCCGCGCTTTATTCAATGCTTCAATTTTACATGAAGTCGCCAGCTTTTGGTAAATGTTAGCGATGTGCACACGCACGGTGTTAGGGCTGATATCGAGATCGTCAGCAATCGCGCGATAGCTCATGCCCAGAGCGATTAAATTCAAAATCTCTGTCTCGCGTTCTGACAGTGGGTTTACTTGCAGATTGTGGTCGTCGGGCACGTCGTCGAGGATCTTGCGCGCGACCCTCGGGCTAAGTGGCGCCCCACCGAGCAGGATGACTTTGAGTTCCGCGATCAGAAGGTCATCAGCAGTATCTTTTAGCAGGTAGCCGTTTACCCCCAAGCGTAACAGACGTACGATGCGGGCCTGATCTTCGAATACCGTAAAGATTACTAACTTCAACTGCGGATATTGATCGCGAACCAGTGGAATCAGCTCTTCGCCGTTCATGCCCGGAAGTTCCAAATCGAGTATCAATAGGTCGCAATGGGTTTCTTGTAGCCTCGGCAAAACTTCCTCAGCTGAGCTGCACAATGCCCTGAGGTGAAAATCCGCATGCTGCGCGAAAAGGTCGGTAAGCCGCTGTTGCACAACTGGCCGATCTTCAACGATGACTATGTCCACAATCTTCGTCATAAGCCCGTTTTTACTGTAAGTATGAAGTATGCACCATTACCGCGACGCCGAACCGTGACCTCTGCGCCTATGTTTTGCGCCCGCAGCGCAATGCTGCGCAGGCCGCCACTCTGCGCCTCGCCCCGCCAAGTAAAACCACCGGCATTTTGATAGAACCAGATACGTACATGCTTATCCCTGGATTTTGCCCCGAAAGAAACGCGGTCGGCGCCCGAATGCCGTATCACATTGGCCGTCCATTCCGATAAGATACGATCGACGTGCAGCAGCGCCAGGTCGGATACGCGGGCGGGAGCTTCATCGGCGACATAGTTGACCTCGTAGCGCCCCAGGGCG
>JAEUSA010000126.1 GCA_016788945.1 Leptospiraceae bacterium | reverse complement strand
AAAGGCACGCCCGGCGTCAGAGTCACCAGATCGTACATTCCGCTCAACCGGGAAAACTCCAGTGCATCATAGCCGATGTGCGTTAGCTGCGCATTGTCGAGATTCTGCGGTGTCGCGGTGGGGTTCTTATCATACCATAATACATGATGGCCATGCGACTGCAGCAAACGAGCATACGATTCGCCGGTTTTTCCTCCGGCGCCAATCAGCAAAACCCGCTGACGCGGCATCACAGGCCGGCGCTTTTCTCAATAAAACGCGTAAACACCGGATGCGGCGACAACGGCTTCGATTTGAACTCTGGGTGGTATTGCGTGCCCACAAAGAAAGGATGCAGATTACGATCGAGTTCTACCGTTTCGACGAGCGTTTCGTCGGGCGAGAGGCCCGTAAGCAGCATCCCGGCTTTTTCAAAAGCCGCGCGGAATTTATTGTTAAACTCAAAGCGGTGGCGGTGACGCTCCTGAATCTGCGGCTGCATATAACAATCGGCTATGAGCGAGCCTTCACGCAGCTTGCACGGATAAGCTCCGAGCCGCATCGTACCGCCTTTGTTGACGACAGAGGTCTGCTCTTCCATGAGGCTGATTACCGGGTGCGATGAATCAGGATCAAACTCGGTGGAGTGCGCGTCTTTGAAACCCAAAACGTTGCGGGCAAATTCAATGACCGCGCATTGCATGCCGAGGCAAATACCGAAGTATGGAATTTTATTTTCGCGCGCGAATCGAATTGCCAGAAGCTTGCCCTCGACACCGCGCTCGCCGAAGCCCCCCGGCACCAGAATGCCCTGAGCGTCCTTGAGCAGATCACGGTAGTTATCCGCCTCTACTTTTTCCGAATCAATTTTTATGAAATCCACCGCAATGTGCCGCGGAAAACCACCGTGCGTCAGTGCTTCGTACAGCGAACGGTAAGCATCGTGCAGCGCCATATACTTGCCGACGACGGCAATTTTCACGTGTCGCCGCGGATTGCGGAAGACGTCGACTACCTGATCCCATTTGGAAAGCATCGGATTGAGGTTCATCAGGTATTCACCCGATTTATTTTCGATGCGAAAATAGCGTATGATTTCTTCGTCGAGATTTTCGCTATGAAAAATTTGCGGAATCTCATAAATCGTATGGTCGATATCAGGCGCTGAGAAAACACGACTCGCCGTCACGTTACAGAAGAGAGATATTTTTTCTTTAACGTCGGCATCGAGTGGCAATGCGGTGCGGCAAATGAGAATATCCGGCTGAATACCCTGCTTGAGCAACTCTTTGACCGAATGTTGCGTGGGTTTAGTCTTGATTTCCCCGCCGTCGGTAATTGACGGTACGAGCGTCAGATGGATGAACATCGTACTGTCCCCACCCTGATCGAGGCGAAACTGTCTTATCGCTTCGAGAAACGGTACCGATTCGATATCGCCGACAGTGCCGCCGATTTCGACAAGAACAAAATCGAGCTCGGGATTCATCTGCGCCAGAAGCTGAATGCGGTTCTTGATCTCGTTGGTGATATGCGGAATCACCTGCACGGTACGCCCGAGGTATTCACCGCGGCGCTCACGAGAGATAACACTGTGGTAGATCTGTCCGGTCGAAACCGAGTTTTCCCTGCCGAGGTTTGCGCTGGTAAACCGTTCGTAATAACCGAGGTCGAGATCTGTTTCGGCGCCGTCTTCGGTAACATAAACCTCACCGTGCTGAAACGGGCTCATCGTCCCGGGATCAATATTGATGTACGGATCCATTTTTTGGATCGTAACGCTGAAGCCGCGAGCTTCGAGCAGCGCACCGATTGAAGCGATCGATACACCTTTTCCGAGCGAACTCGCCACCCCGCCCGTCACAAAGATATACCGAACTTTCTTCATGAGCCGGATTATGTCGCTTTCAGGAATGCACCGTCAAAAGGATTTTGAAAAATCTTGCCACTCTGTTCGGTAACGGCGGACAAACCGCCATGTTTAAAGACAGAGTCGCCGTTATTACGGGTTCCGCGCGTGGCATTGGCCGCGCGATAGCAGAAGCGCTTGCCGAACAACAGTGCAATATCGTCATTTCTGACGTCAACGGCGAAGCCTGCCAGAAAACGGCAGATGAAATCGCGGCAAAATACCAGGTCAAAGCCATTGGCGTTGCGGGCAATGTCACCAAAAAAGAAGACATGACCGCCCTCGCCAACGCCGCGGTTGAAAAACTCGGCAAACTCGATATCTGGGTAAACAATGCCGGCGTCTTGAGAGACGATTTGCTTATGCGCATGTCTGAAGAAGACTGGAATCTCGTTCTCGACGTTAACCTCAAGGGTGTCTTTTTCGGTATTCAGGCCGCGACGAAAGTTATGATGAAAGCCCGCTATGGAAAGATCGTCAACATCTCATCGGTTGCCGGGCTCATCGGCAATGCGGGTCAGGCCAACTACTCTGCAGCCAAAGCCGGTGTCATCGCCATCACCAAAACTGCCGCGCGTGAATACGCGTCGCGCAATATCACGGTCAACGCGATCACTCCCGGCTATATTCAGACCGATATGACGGGCGCACTACCGCAGAAAGTGCAAGACGAACTCGCCAAAATGGTGCCCCTGCCGCATAAAGGTGCCCCGTCTGACATCGCTAAAGCGGCGCGCTTTCTCGCTTCGAGTGACGCCGATTTTATTACCGGTGTAATTCTGCGCGTCGATGGCGGCATGGCGATCGGCTTCTAACAAAGGTGCCGCCCAAAAGCAGGATTATCCATGCTTAAGCAAAGTGCCGCCGTCATGGCGGCATTTTTTTTGTTATCACCTGTCTCTGCAGGACAAAGCACGCCCGTCGTGACAGATGTCGGTTACGTACCTGAAATGGGCGGGTCGTTCCGCTCCGGTGCGAGTAATTTCTTTTATGTGGGCCGTGAAAAGAAACTCACAATACTCAATGAGCAGTTGAAAATCGTTCAGACTGTTCACCTGCTGACCGAAACTGCAGCGATCGATTTCGCCGATACCAATGGCGATCAGCGCGACGACCTCGTTGAAATGTCGCAATCGGGTGTCTATGTGCGTTTTTTCTCAGGCAGTGCATTTGCCGCGCCGCAACCGATTATTCGCGAACGCCTCGCGCTGCCGCTCTACGTGGACAATCTTGAGCAAAGCCGACTCACGCTCGATTATGACAATGATGGCTTCAGTGATTTTTTTCTGCCGGCCGAAGGTAAATTTATCGTCTATCATAACGAAAATGGAAAAAAATTCACTCGTGCGACAGTGCTACCTTATCAGCCGCGAGGCGGATTTTCCAGCCGTCTGTGGCAGAATTCCGATTTGCCATCGAACACTATACGTTCGACGGTAATCATTCCACAGCCGGCATTTATCGACTTTAATCACGACGGAATCACCGATGCAGCGGCGCGCATCGATGAACGCATTTACTACTTCTTGAGCCAGAAAGATGCGCAGGGAAAAATCTCTCCCTTCGCGCAGACGTTGTTGAAAATTTATCCGATGCCGCAGGAAGACATCTACGTCGCCTATTCCGAATTCGCCGACTTTGATAACGATGGCAACTACGATCTTGTCTATTCGGCGGTCAAAGGCATCGGCCTTAATGTTCGTGTAGATATCAAGGTATTCAAAGGCGTCGGTTCATATGCCGACCCCGCCCAATTAACCGAGCACAGCGTTAAAGGCGGAGTTTTTTCGCCGCTGATCGCCACGTTGAGAAACAAGAAACTTCTCATTGTACCGACAGTCGATACAGGGCTCGGCTTTTTCATCAATTACATATTACGCTCGCGCGTCGCACTGACGCTGCAGTTGATCGATCCGCTGAACAAAAAAGACAATCCGCTCGAAAAAACCACGCTGACTTTTGATTCTAAAGAATCTGCCGTGCCCGGTTTCACGCACGGGGATTTTAATAATGACGGACAAACGGATTTTGCACTCGGCACCGAAATTAACTCAATCAGCATCTATGGCGGAAATAATGATTTTTCCCGGCTTGAAATTGCGCGTGTTGCCGCACCGGCGTATGGTATTTTTAAGGCAGTCAAGAAATCTAACGGAACGCACGCGCTGTTTATCTTCATGACGCAGAAATCCAAAGCCGACAAAAAATCCGCTGTCTATCTCGCAGAAATAAATACAGGAAAATGAACTTAGCTTTAGACCGCAGCATTCAATGCCGGTCTAAAGCGACCAAACGGGTTAGTTGCCCGCTTTCAGAACTTTATCAGAACGCCTAACGAAGCGATGAAAACGTGCGCATTGTACGTATAATCGGGCTGATTTGCCGGATCGTTTGTATTGCTCAACGTCAGTACATCACCTGATTTTGTGCTGGTGCGGCTCATCCAGATTTGGTGCTGAAAACCAAAAATGATCTCCATCGGGGCCTTCATCAGCGCATTGGAGTTCAGGAAGTACGATGCTCCCAGTGAATAACCGATCTTGTTATTATCGAGAAAGTTCGAGTATCCGGTCTGGTCAGGGGTGAAAGCCGGTATAAAGGTAAAACCGGCCCTCAGGAAAAGCGGCACCTCGCGCAACCGCGAGACGTAACGTCCTGGGCGGGTTTCTACGCCGAATTTGACCGATATGGTGTTCTTAAACTTCGCCCAAGGCTCATTCACCTTTTTCTGGTATTCGGCGCGCGCCGTATTTACCTGAAACCGGTTCCACCACTGAAATTCACCATCGAGCGACAGCTTCAGGGCTTCGTCGTGCAAATAGGTAAAACCAAGGGTGAAGGTGTGCGGCGAATAAAAATCGAGAATAGCGAGGCGTAATGGCAGGCCAATGTTGAGGAGCTGTGTGTAAGCCTCCGCATCGAGCGGATCGACCTGCATATAGGTTTCGCCGCGCCAATTGAAGCCCACCATCAAAATGCGGTTCTTGATATTCTGACGAAACTGAAAGCCGGCAACGGGTGCACCCGCGGGCGTAAGGTCCATCTGCGTTTCGGCATTCGGCACCTGAGTCTTACCCGTGGGGTCGATCTCCACATTTGTCATGCTGAAGCGACCTTTGCCGCCGGTAAATGTATTAAAACCCACCCCGATACTCAGCCGATTGCGCCAGACCTGAGCACCCAGACCGGCGATGATGAGAATGCGCTGTGCCTCGCGACCCAAGCGCATGAAATTGTACGACTGTATGGAGGTATCGTTAACCGTGGCAATCGTACCGTTATCCCTGATGGACAACGCGACGCCGAGGCGAATTGGTATGTTTTTGGGTGTATTCATCAGCGATCGTGTATCGAAGACGAGCCCCATTTGCACGGCACCATAAACCATGTTCTTTGTCGCCAGCGAAACATTGGTTGCAACCTTTTCATTCGTAGTCACAGGTGTAATTTTGGGAAGCGAGGCCTGGAACAAATAGTTCATCCCCACTTGATGCGTCGGCTTATCTTCTTTTGCCAGAACCTCCGCCTCAAGTTTTTTATCAATCGCGTCTTTGTTTCCCTTTTCGTCGCTCTGTAGCGATCCGTCATCTTTCAATAACTTGATTTTTCCCGAGGCCTCTTCTGATTTTTCTTGATTACCGAAAATCGCGCGCTCGCTGATTGGCGAGGTTACGCCGGCAATGTTATAAAACCCCGAAGTCCAATCATTGACGCTCGCGACACCCGCGCCGGAAAAACCGACCGCCCTTGGACCGAGACCGAAGCTTTCGGCAATTTCAGCAAAAAGTGAGGGAGATACAAAAAGCGCCGGAATGACCACCAGCGCGAATCGAAAATATTTCAAGGGAACTCCTTTGTAAATACCATTCTATTACTCAAAAATGGACACCAAGCGCGAGTAATATGGCGAAGACATTTGTCCCTGCCATTGCGCTTTGTATTTGTTGTAAGCCGCGGTGGAGAACTGGTCCATCAACATGCCGAATTGACCCCAGAATGTATCCTTCGCCTTATATTTTTTGCAGTAAGAGGGCCCACCGAAATATTCGCCGGTGATTCCCGGATAGCAGCGCATAACTTGCGTGTTAAACAAGGTGCGAACATCGCTCAAAATATCGAGTGAGGTATAGGGCGACTGGTTCTTCAGGTTCGTGGAGAAATAGGTCATAAAACCATTTGGCCTGAAGCCCTCGAGCCCCATATTGAGCAGGTCATTATAATCACCTTGGAATTCACGCAGTAACATGACCGCAGGTCCTGAAGTAAAGCCCGGCCTCGGCTGAGCGATCCGTTTTACAAGTTCTGTATATTCTCCGGTATCCACATCGTAGAGGAAATTACCGACCACGTTCTTAACGGATCTGAGTTCAGCAGAAGTGAAGTTGGTGCTGGCATAGAAAGTATTTCGTGCCGTTATCAGATCAGCTGTCAGATAATTATTGTTTGTGGAACAATTAAGCCCTTGCGAATCGCACAACGTCGGCGCCAGCAGGTCTTCCACTGCCTTTGCAGCGAAATGCACATAGTTTTTGTTGGGGCTGAGCGGATCAGGCTGAATGTACTCGCTGTACTTCGGCATAAATACGTCTTCTAAGTAATAATGCACCAGCTTGCGCAAATTCATGACGTTCGTGCAGGTTGGTGGGTTTGAACAAACGGTATTCTCGTCATCGTACTGACCGTTATTATTGACGTCGGTATATTCCCCGGCCTCGATAATATTGTTACCATTGCGGTCATAGTGCGGCTCTGAAATCTTCTTATTGTACATTTCGCACAACAACAGATTTTTTACCGCTTTGATTTCACGATCAAAATTGATGCCGCCACCGGTGCCGGTGTCTTTAATAAAGCACTCAATTTTATTTCCATTCTTCGGATTCTGATCGTAAACCACGTCGGATGGTGACCCGGCAAGAGTGCGCCCATAGAGCCAATCGAGTTTATTATCGATGTCAGTAACCGTCAGGCTGTTAACCGATTTCTCGATATTGCGTGCGACACCACCCATATCAAACATATAGTAGTCTTTGTCGTAGATATTCGGTATCTGGGTTGTGATCGAGCAAGTACCACCAACGTTGGCTGTGTCGGTGTAAGTACTCGCGCCCGCGTACGCCGCAGTGATAAACGTGAATGTTCCTGGATTCCATACACCGTCTTTGTTATGATCATAGAAGCCGTTGGCCGATCCACCCGGACAGGTTGGCTCACCTAACAGGAACGGCCCATAGAGAAGATCCTTTTTGACATCGATATCAAAGTATTTGCTGATTTTATCGTTCATGTCATCAAAAACGGTCTGGTATGAACCCAACGTTTTGAACTGGTCGAAGTTAAAGCTGCGTAGCGTATTGAGGTCATCCATTTTCGTTGAAACGACCATGTCCAAGAAACTGTCTACGGAATAACCTCCGGTCTTGTTGGTGTCGCGGATAAAGCTCACCATATGGTCGATGTCCGTATCGGTCAGCGATATCTGTGAGGTACTATTCTGGACATTCGCAAGATAATTGTTCAGCACGGGAATTGCGGCCTTGATCGCGGCGACAATATCAGCATCTGCGGTAAGCGTACGCAAATATGCCACGAATTGTTTGAGCATATTGACGGGTATGCTGTTGAGCGCTGTGCCATTCACAGACTGGTTAAATCTATTGGTCTTAAAGACTGCCGGATTCACCGTATACGACGCCGCTACCCCGATCGCGATGGCTGCACCCCCCGGGGTCGCACTGATTCTAAAGCTGTCGGCCGATACCGGAGCGACAACAAAATACCAGTTCGGTTCATTCGCCGTTGTACCCGCGGGAACAGCTCCGGTAAGATAGAGTTTATCACCAAGTTCCATGCCATGATTTTTAGCGCTGACATAACCGGCAACCGTCGTACTGGCTGTGAAGCTTGGATTGACTGCATTCTTTGTCACGAAGTACCGCAGACGGTCTTTGTTCTTCATGTAATCGGTATATGGGGCCGGCACCGCCAAGGTACCTTGTGTGCCGCTGGTAATCGCAAAATTATCTTCTGCCTTACGCACATTATCTGCAATGAGCGATTCAATATCGCGCACCAGCGGATCTATGTAAGCAACGTTTGCATATTTATTGTTGGTCAGTTTCGGCACCAAGCCGTTACGCAATCCCGGTGCTGATTCGGTCAGAATGTTAGTCAGCGCCGATGTGTTGTATTGCGGCAGATTATTTGCATTGTTTTTATGCGTCTCGTTTAGAGATGCCAATGCGGTAAACAGAGTATCCAGTTCTACGCGATATCCAAGGTTTGCAGGGCAGCCGATGGCTCCGTTCGCACAGAATTTCTGGATTGTGAACAAATCACGATTTTGACCAGCCGTCATCAAAGTGCCGCAAGCAACGTAATTGCCCGGTGTTCCGCAGTTGGTGGAAGTCTCCCTCATCACGGGACCATCTTCGTGCATGGTACCAAATAACATGATGAGCGGAGTCAGCATCCCGGTGAGTTTGCCATCGCTGGGGCCTGAGTAAGTATACCATGTCGCCACCGCGCCCGTCGTGGCGTTGTAGGTTTTCGGATAAGTTATACACGCGGTCTGCACAAACTCATTACAATTATTCGTGTCAGGATTCACCTTCGGCACCGGCGGCAGATCGCGCGCGGTCACACCGCAACCGTTAAGGTAATTCTCAAACAGGTCAGGCGTGCCATTTGCTCCGTTGAGCAGTACGCCGCCTACACAGCTCGTTTCATCAGTTGGAAAATAGGTATCGTAAAACTTACGAAATTTAGATATTGTGGATTCAGCACCGGTGTAATTGGGGCAACTTGCATGGAAGGCCGTGTTACACAGAACATCCGTGTTTTTATAGATAGCTTCGGCAAGAGTTAAAACCGAGTCGAAGTTATCTTTAATCATCGCCGGTGTAACAGGACCATTACCAAGGCTATCCCAAATCTGCTGATTGAGGTCAACCAGCAGACTCGCCCCATCCCATGAATTCATGGTCATATCGAGGAGTACCATAGAATCGCCTGCGGTAAATGATTGCACACCCATACGGACGGTTTTGCTGATCGTGACACCGGGAGCTCCACCGGCGGGCGCTTCGGTAATAAACCCGTTGCCCGAATTGCTAACATAATAGCTGCCATTCGGGTTCATGCTGACGCCGCTGACGTTCCAGATGCCGTTATTACCCGCGCG